>JAUNSQ010000141.1 GCA_030539135.1 Synergistaceae bacterium
TTTGACAAGACTTTCTTAAGGTCTACGAAGTAGGAGGTAAGGGCTTTCATCTCGCCAAGTCCTTTGTGGACTTGTTCCAGTCTCTCAGATACGGTAGCGAACGCCTCGCCGAGACGCTTCTCCAGCGTCTCATGGAGCTTTTCGTCGACAGTTGCGCGCATCCTCTCCAGTTTTTCTTCGTTGCCATTGGAGAGTTCCGTCAACTTCTTCTCCACCGTCTCGCGAACGGCGTCGAGCTTATCGCCGTTGAGGCGGCTCAGTTCGCTGAGCTGCTGTGAGAACACATCAAGGCTCTCCTTCTGCGCGTCGCCTATATCTTTGATGCGCTTGCCCTGATTGTCCCCGAGCAGCGAGATATTTTTAGCCTGCTCTTCCCTGTCGGACCGCGAGTCTTCGCGCTGTTCCTTTCTCATCGACGAGAACTCTTCCTTTATGTCATGTTCTGTATCGTCGAGTTTGGCCTCCAGGTTCTGCATCCGCGTCAAAAGTTCACGCGACACCTGTTCCATAGCCGCGCTATTCTCGCGCAGTTTCGCGATGGATCCTACGATATAAGCACAAATGAGCGCCGCGACGACCGCTGCTCCAACTATCCAATGCATAATGAAAAGCACCTCTCCTTCACGTTCAAAATATATTATAATGGTTAACGGACTCAATAAAAAGGAGGGACCGTTATGGCAATCGTAAATATACCGCGCCTTATCACGTCATATTACACAGAACATCCTGACGTCTCCGACATCACGCAGACAATTTCTTTTGGCACATCAGGGCATCGCGGCTCGTCGTTCAAACTCAGCTTCAACGACGACCATATCGCGGCGATATCGCAGTCGATATGCGAATACAGAACTGCGCAGGGGATAGACGGACCGTTGTTTATAGGGATGGACACCCACGCGCTGTCGGAACCCGCGCTACGCACCAGCGTTGAAGTCTTCGCCGCTAACGGCGTCGAGGTACGCATCCAGGAAGGGTTTGACTACACTCCTACACCAGTCATATCACATACGATACTAACATGGAACAAAACAAATAAGACCGTTGCCGACGGAGTAGTCATAACACCGTCGCACAACCCACCTGAGGACGGCGGTTTCAAATACGATCCGCCAAGCGGCGGCCCGGCGAACACAGACATAACCGCGGCAATACAGAAACGCGGCAACGAGATATTGGAGGACGGACTGAAAGACGTCAAGCGCGTCGATTTCAAAAAGGCGCTCTCTATGGATAACGTACAGTTCTTCGACTTCATAACACCGTACGTGAACGCGCTCGGCGAGATACTCGACATGGACGCGATTTGCGCGTCAGGGCTTAAAATAGGCGCCGACCCGCTGGGCGGCTCCGGCATACACTTCTGGGATCCAATAGCGGTGCACTATGGGCTCGACATTGAGATAGTCAACAAAAAGATAGACCCGACTTTCTCTTTTATGCCCAAGGACCACGACGGGAAGATACGCATGGACTGCTCCTCCCCGTTCGCCATGGCAAACCTCGTGGCGCTCAAAAGCAAATACGACATCGCATTCGGGAACGACCCTGATTACGACCGCCACGGCATCGTAACAAAAAGCGGGCTCATGCAGCCCAACGCATACCTCGCGGTCGCTATAGAGTATCTCTTCACGCACCGCCCCAACTGGAACGACGGTATGATGGTGGGCAAAACACTGGTATCAAGTTCCATGATAGACAAGGTCGCAAAATCCATCGGCAGAAAGATATACGAAGTACCTGTTGGCTTCAAGTGGTTCGTTGACGGACTGCTCTCAGGAACGCTCGGCTTTGGCGGCGAGGAGAGCGCGGGGGCTTCTTTCCTTCGCAAAGACGGCTCCGTATGGACGACGGACAAAGACGGCTTCGTCATGAGCCTGTTGGCCGCCGAGATAACTGCCGTTACAGGCAAAACCCCCTCCGACCATTACAGGACTTTGCTCACCGACTTCGGGGAACCTTTTTACTCGCGTAAGGATGCTTCCGCGACGCGCGAAGAAAAGGCACGACTCAAAAAACTTTCGCCCTCCGACGTCACGGCCGATACGCTCGCCGGCGAGGCTATCACGGCCAAAATCACATCCGCACCAGGCAACGGGGCCACGATAGACGGACTCAAGGTCACGACCGAAAACGGATGGTTCGCAGCTCGCCCGTCCGGCACCGAGGACATCTACAAGATTTACGCCGAAAGCTTCAAAGGTCAATCGCACCTCAACGCCATCATCGAAGAGGCACGCAGTATCGTAGCGAGGGCGACAGCGTAAACTATCTACGTAGGTACATAGTAAAAGGGCGGCCGATAGGCCGTCCCTTTTACTAATGTTTTCGTTTTGCCTGTTGTTAATATTAGCCTTCGATGGCTATATATCTGTTCTCGGGAAGTTTCTGCACGGATTCTTTCGGCACCGTAAGCGAGAGTATCCCGTTGTCAAATTTTGCCTTGATGTCCTCCTGCTTCACTCCGCCTCCGACGTAAAACGTCCTTGAACAGCTGCCGGAGAAGCGTTCCCTTCTGATATAGGAACCGTTTTCGTCTTTGCCCTCGTTATCGTAGCTCCTGCTGGCGCTCACCGTAAGATACCCGTCGTTGAGCTCAGCCTTCACGTCTTCCTTCTTGAATCCGGGAAGGTCCATGTCTATCAGGTAGCTGCCGTCTTTTTCCTTAACGTCGGTCTTCATCAGACCCTTCTCATGCTTGCCGAAGACGCTGTTTCCGCGCACCGCTGGAAACGCGCTTCTAAATCCAAAATCATCCATCCAATCGTCAAACAGGTTTTCTCCGAAAATCTTTGGCATCATCATAATACATTCCCCCTTAGGATTTTTTATTGATGTCTTGCTGATACCATCGGCGTCTTGCGCCGATCTCCGAAGAACATTTCTGCTCTTCTTCTTTTTCGGGCATTATTGTATCACAATTGTTAGCACTATCAAGTAGTGAGTGCTAATATTTTAATAACTTTTACTGACCTTGGCAACAAAGAGTCATTACAAAGCTCTGCGGCAAGACGAGGGCGGGGCTTAACGACACTGGACACCGCGTTAAACATGCGCGGTGAGACAAGTTAAAACAATGGGTCTTTTCTTGTCGACCCGCTTGTTTTAACGAGGGCTCAGGTGACGTTGCGGCAGGTCCGTCAACAATATTCTATTTTTAATCGTACTTGAATACTTCGGCTGTCTCTTCGCCGGTAAGTATGCGGTATGCCCCGTGAGCAAGTGATTCCATCTCGTTCTCACCGGGGTAGACTAGCATCGGCGCAATGAACGACGTGCGGGCGTCTATCATTTTAACAAGCGTCTTTGAGTGGGCGAGCCCACCTGTCAGTATGATGTTGTCGAGCTTCCCGTACGCCGAGGCGGCAAGCGACGCTATCGACTTGGCTATCTGGCATGCCATCGCCTCATAGACGACCTTAGCCTTTTCGTCCCCCGCCGCTATCATCTTCTCGACGTCGCGCGCGTCGCTCGTCCCGAGATATCCGGCAAGGCCGCTCTCGCCGCGCATGATTTTGAGCTTGTCTTTCATACCGCCCTTGTCCTGCATGTATTTGACAAACTGGATTATCTGCTGGCCTCCGGCGCGTTCGGGCGAGAAGGGCCCTTCGTCGTCCCCGATGACGTCGATAACCCGGCCGTATTTGTGCAGCGACATGGATATCCCGCCGCCGAGGTGCGCGATGACAAAGACACAGTCGACATACTC
>JAUNSQ010000019.1:0-13365 GCA_030539135.1 Synergistaceae bacterium
ACTATGCGGACGTCAGGAGAGGCGACGCCGTTGATTGCGACGCCGGACATATCCGCGGAATTGACATAAACCACATCCGCCGCAAAGGCGTCTCCGACAAAAAGCGTGAGCGCCGCTGTAAAAAACAGTAACCATGTAAAAACATGAAGCCTACATTTGTATTTCATAATTTTTCCTCCCCGCCGCCATAGGCGGCCCTTGCTTCACCGGCGTTAGAGTCACGCCGGCGTTTGTCATGGAACAGAGATGGCAGTCAAATTTCCGTACCTTCACGTATCGTTTCACGTTTGATAAATACAACGATATAAATAAGAAGATAAAGACTAATAATATGCGCGACACGTCAGGCCGCCGAAATCTGACCGCGATCCGAGCTGTTCCCTTTCCGCAAATCTCCCTGCGAAAGGACGTTAACAAAACGATGCTAACATACAAATAGTGGCAAAATAGTATCCACTCGAAGGTATATTTGCCCACAGATGGATACCATTTTACCACTATATTTAAAATAATTTTAAATTACAGCGAAAATATAGCATTATGACCTATTCTACGTGGCAAGGACATAAAAAGATATGGATATGATTTTGCAGACAAGTGGCTTATTAACACCCACAACGGTGTTAAAGAAAAAGGTATAAAACCAGTCAATGTCAAGGATTATCCCGCTATAAAAAGACATCTTGATGCGTACTTGGAAACTTTAAATAAACGAACTGATCAAGGATATACCCTGTATAATCTACGTAACTGTGCTTATATGGACGATTTTTTAAACCATATTATTCCATGGCAAAGAATTACAAGTCATAATCAATTCTGTTTAACAAAACCTGGTACTGTTGTTCTTGATAGCATGGCTTTTCTATCAAATATTGAGGAATTTAAAGAGTTATTACTTGCTGTTCTAAATTCAAATGTAATATATTTCTGGATTTGTTCTAACGTCCATGAGTACGGCAATGCAGGTTTTAGGCTTGCAAATCAATATGTTGAGAATATTTCGATTCCGTTACCCAATGAAGAACTAAAAGTATTGATGGCTAGACTAGTCAATCATGAATTAGAAAGCCCAAATATAGAAACGGAAAGGCAGATTAACCAAGCTGTATATAAACTTTTCGAACTCTCTGAAAATGAAATACAGTACATTGAGCATATGGTGAGGTAGTGTGCCTGATTACCACTGATTTTACGTGAAATATCTTGATTTATCTGCTCACAATATACAGGTAATATAGAAGGTTATAAGATTTTTATGTAACCGATTTGTTCTCGTTCTTTCTGTGTCAAACCATAAATATCAAAAATCATTGAATCAATCAAGATGGCTTTTTGTTCAGAATATTCTCTCTGAATATCATTTACAACAGCTTCAAATTGTTTGTTTTGATCTAGTGTGATTTTTTTTACTGGGATTTTATCAAAAAAGATTTTTCTCAATTCTCTTGTATCTCCTAATAATTCTGGAAAGTTATCTAGAAAACAAAACTTAAATAACGAAGAATTTAGAAATGTTGTCAAATATGCAATACATGCCCCAGTAATCATAAAAGACTTGTCGTTTTGAAAAAAACCATTGGTATCATAATAAAATGGTAGGTATTTTGTCATATTTGGATACATGATTTTTGGTTTAGAAAAATCGTCCCAATAACTTATACTATCCTGAGTCTCAAACCATTTATTACTGGTCTTCTTTCGGGCGTCATTTCCATCAATGCCATCAATATTTTTCTCTCCCGTTTGCGCTAAACGTTTTTTGCCAAAAGATAGCAGGTGTTTTTTGATGGCCGGATATTTGTCTATGTCGTAATGTTTTGCAGGAAATGTGGCAATAAGCCACAAATCCGCAAATTCATACCCGTAGCGTTTGATATCTCTCCCACGTAAAATCGGTCGTATAATTTCTTCGCTTCTAGGGTCTTCGTTTATGAGTTCCATTCGTTTTTCCCCAGATATGATAAATGCGTCGTTGAATCCCGTTTTTATCCCGTAATTTATAGAGATATCCCATTCCTTGAGAGGTTTTCCCATGCACTCTATTTTTTCTTTTATACCCCTCTCGATTGGGGATAAAACAGACCAGCTATCCGAATTTTCGAAAGAGCAATCATAGCTGTGTTGTATAACATAATCGCTGGATAAACGTGTCTCAAAAAGCGCGATAGCTCGTATTCTCGGAGTCCATAGGCTGGCCGTCGCGGCATTTATGAAAGAGTCGATGTAAATTTGATGTGGCGTTGGCGTAAACTTTTATATCAGACGCAAAAAACGGCGGGGAAGTCCCCGCCGTGGTATCTCAGAGCGTATATTCTGGGAGGAATTTTGCCCTGTCGTCCGTTATTTGCCCTTTGGCGGTCTTAGTTTGTCTTTGACCGACCCAAGGAGTTTGTCGTAATTCACTATCTTGTAGTTGAGGCGGTCGAGAGTCTTCTGCATCTCCTCGACCCTCCCTGCGAGCAGGTCGCGCTGTTCGATGAGCAGCTGTCTGCGCGCCTCGTGGGTGGAGTCTCCCTCTTGATAGAGCGAGACGTATTCGATTAGAGCTTCGACCGGAAGACCCGCGCCCCTCATGCACTTGATGAACTCGACCCAGTTGCAGTCGCTTTCGCTGTAATCCCTGATGCCGTTCGGGGTGCGCGTCACGCTGGGGAGCAACCCTATGCGCTCGTAGTAGCGCAGCGTGTCTGCCGAGATATCATATTTTTTGCTGACTTCCGCGATCAACATGAGATATCCCCCCTATTTCTGGAGCCCAAGCTCCTTGACCCACTTCGCGACGTCGTTGGCCGCTCCGCTGACGGAGCCGCCCCTGATTGGCAGGCCGTCTTTGACCGTCGATTTTGGGCAGAGCTTCTTGATGTCGCTCTCGCTGTGCCCCATGCCTGAACCCTCGTGGGTCATGAACGGCACGACCGTCTTGCCCGCGAGGTCCGCCTTTGTGAGGAATGTCGCGACAGGAGGCGCTATCGTGCCCCACCAGCAGGGCGAACCGACGAATACAGCGTCGTATGCCTTGAGGTCTGGGAGCTTTGTCTTTAGTTCCGGCTTGAATCCAGCGTTTATCTCTTTCTTCGCCTGGTCTGTGCATTCGCGGTAGACCGACGGGTATGGTTTCACCGGGACGATCTCAAAAATATCTCCGCCAGTGGCGGTTTTGATATGGCTAGCCATCGCGCGCGTGTTGCCGCTCCAAGAATAGTAGGCGATGAGTATCTTCTTTCCCTGCGCCGCCTCCGCCCGCGGGGCTGCGAACGCAAACGCCATCGCCGCGATAACGGCGGCCGTCAAAATTAGTGTTTTCATGATACATCCTTCTTTCTAGTTGATGATTTTCAATCTGTAAGAAACATACCACTTGGAGTTAGCTCTAAGTCAAGCGTCTTTAGTCAGCCTTTTTACCAGTTTTAAAACATAATAGACAACGCAGATATAGACTCCCATGATAGATAGGTAGGCCGCAAAGAAGAGCGGCGTTTCGTTTTCAAAATCCCAATAGCTGAACGTAGCGCGCATCGTCAGCTTAGAACCGACATCAAGATCGAAGGACGACTTGACGCCGTACGCGAATATCAGCGCCGTCATGACGCGCAGGACGATAGTCAGCCATCTGCCCGCGCGGTCGGCTCCCGCCGTCTTGCGGAGCATAGCAAGTATCATCTCCCAGTGCATCCCAAGGTGGACCGACATCAGCACTAGCCCCCAGAACGCGGTGAAGGTATGGACTTGGCGTGTCATAAAGCCGTGGGGTATCGCGAGGTATGGCGCGAGAGTCCTTGATATCATCACGCTGGTCACTATCAAGGCCGCCATGTCGCATACGAGCAGCATGTTGACCGTCGCGCTCATTGCGCGGCGAAGGTCGTACTTTCCCTTCGCGAGTGCGCAATACCATCGCCAGTTGAGGAAATTGTGGAGGATGAACAGAGCGAAGAGCGCCGCCCCTATCATTTCATGTGCCCTGCCGCCCGTCAGCTGATAGGCGATTGACAGCAGCATGAGGGCCGTCATCGCGAGATCTATTGAGAGTTTGAAGATGAGTTTCTTGTTCAACGCGGCCCCTATGAAGCGGTCTTCTCGGCGGCCGCCTTTTTTGCCATAAGGACTTTAACTGTCGCGAGTATCGACTCGTATCCTTCATGGGCGTCGTCTGTGTCGAGTACGGAGCGCTCTATCGGGCAGATGCCGTTGCCCTCCCTGTTGCTTATCATATCGACGCACCGTCCGCATGAATGCGGGATGCCGTGCTCCGCCAAATAGCGGTCGGCGGAGACGCTCATGACCTCGGCGAACACCGCGCCGACTCCGCCGAGGCAGAGTATCATAGCTCCCGCCTTGCCGATGATGCGGTCGACGAGGAACGAGCCTTTGAGTTTCTCAGGTTCTTTCTGATACAGCGCGAGCAAAGGGGAAACGCCGCGCCCGTCGGCCGTGTGAATTATAACGCCGTCCTTTATCACGACGCAACTGATATCGCCCGACGCTATCAGAGCGCGGGCTTTGTCGAGAGGGCCGTCTGGGAGCGCGTTTGATCTCCGCGCGGCGCGGAGAAGATTTTTCTCAGCGAAATTAACGATAAACGGTACGAGCGCGAGCTGGAACATTATCCCGGGCAGACCGCTGACTACGGAATAGAACGCCGCGAGAGCCTTGACCCCCCCCGAGCCCAGCCCAAGCATAGCCGCCAGTACGAGGCCGTTAGTAATTCGTCCGACGACTATCGGGATAAGCATAGAGACGTAGACGGAGAGCTTCCTTGTCTTATACGCCCACCCGCTCAGCGCTCCATAGAGCGAGAGCTCGCATACGAGAGCGGGCAGCATCGGCACGGTAGGCGGCATTCCCGTTAGGACGTTGGAGAGTATAGGGACCAGCGCCCCGCAGAGCGCCCCGTACTTCGCGCCGCATATCAGTCCGCAGAGCAGCACGGCGAAATGCATCGGAAGGAGTATCGTCCCGCGCATTCCGAGCGCGTGCCCCGTAACGAACGGCAACACGAGACCCAGCGCGGCGAACAGCCCCGCGAGCACAAGTTTGTTTGGATTTTCGTGTATCTCAAAATTTTTCATAAGACGCGCCGCCTCTCACTGCTCAAATATTATCACGACTTCCGTTATTATGACGCACTGCCGGTCATTAAAAGTTATTTTTCGCGGACGCCGATTTTTTTAAGCCACGCCGATATTTCGTTCGGCAGTCCAGCTCCGCCCGCGTAGTTCACAGAAAGCCCGTCGAGCACCTTGGATTTTGGACACAGCTTCGCGATAGCCGAGAGGCTTTGTCCAAAGCGTCCTCCTCCGTGGCTGCAAAACGGGACGATAGCCTTTCCGGACATATCGTATTCCTCAAGAAACGACGCGACGGGCATCGGTATCGTCGCCCACCAGTTCGGATATCCGAGTAGTATAGTGTCGTACTGCTTGATGTTCGCGACATGGTTCTTGAGCTTCGGCCTCGCCTGACGCTCGCGGTCCTTCTGCGCTTGGTCGAGGCACCTGCTGTAATCGGACGAATACGGAGTCACTGGCGCTATCTCGAAAATGTCCGCTCCTGTCTTCTCCTGTATCTGCTTAGCTATCTCGCGCGTATTTCCCGACCACGAGAAATACGCTATGAGGACTTTCCCCCGCGGCACAGCAGGGGCGGCGCAGGCGACGCAGGAAAACGCAAGCAGAACGAGCGAGGCAAGCAGTAATATTTTTTTAGCGTTCATAGTCATGCACATCTATCCCTTCAATTATTTTGCGTTGCGCGCGAGCCTGATGCCGATGTTGTAGCTCCCGTTGGACGGCGGCGTCGCGGCACGATACGCGGAACGAAGGTTGCGTCCGAAATCGTTCCAGCCTCCGCCTCTGTTGACGCGGTAAGTTCCGTCCAATGGGCCGACCGGGTCTGTTTGAGGTTTGTTCTCGTATGTTCCATACCAGTCCCAGCACCATTCCCAGACGTTTCCGTGAATGTTGTACAGCCCCCATTGGTTGGGCTTGAAGCTGTTCACGGCCATAGTCCTTCCTCTGTATTCTCCGCTCGGCGCGTTGTTATATGGGTATGTCCCATAGTAATTTGCTTGTTCCGTAGTAATGTTGCCGCCCGTGCTGAACGGCGCAGTCGTTCCGGCGCGCGCGGCGTATTCCCATTCGGCCTCCGTCGGCAGACGATAGCCGTTTGCCGCGCGGTCCCATGCGACCTTTTCACCGTCTATCGAATATGCGGGGGCAAGGCCCTCTTTCGCGCTCAGCGCGTTGCAGTATCGCGCGGCGTCATACCAAGTCACGTTTTCGACCGGAAGGTCGCCGCCCTTCGCGTTGCTTGGGTTTGTCTTCATCAGCGCCGTGTATTCGGCCTGCGAGACTTCGCGTCTTGCCATGTAGAAGTCGTTGATTTTAACGCTGTGACGAACTTCATCCTTTTCACGGTCCGTCTCCGACATGGGGCTGCCCATCTGGAATGTCCCGCCCTTTATCAGGACCATATCGGGCAAGGACGCCTCCGCCTTAGAAGAACCGACGCCCGCGAACAGCGACGTTAATATCAATATTACGGCGATGGAACCAAAAAATTTTTTCATTTCCCGTCTCACCTAAAGCCGACGTTATTTCTTGTCGAATACATCGTTGAGGCACGCGAGCGCGTTCAGCGTGCGCGGATATCCCATATACGGCAGACACTCGTAGATCATCGCGGCTATGAAGTCTTTGCCGCACCCCATGTTCTTGTTGCCGTTTATGTGAGCCTTTATCTGTGGCTCCGTCCCGAGGTTGACTAGGATGACGAGCGTCAGCATCTCACGTGTCGCGAGGTCAAGCCCCTCGCGTGTGTAATAATCGCCGAAGCAGTTTGTAACGAGGTAGTAGTTTATAGGCGTCATCTTAGCCGGTCCGCCCTTCGCCCTCTCGCGCATGCCGTCTCCGAAGATCGCCGACTGCGCGTCGAGCCCCTTCGCGAAGCGAGTGTCGTTGTTCACGGTTGCGCGGGTCTTCAGCGGAATAGCTATCTTCTTTGCCGCGAATACTTCGTCGATCGCCTTCAGGGCGTCTGCCGCGCGTGGAAATCCCGAATAGGGCGCGCACTGCATGGCTGCCTCTTTTATCTCGATCGGCGTCAGCCCGAGTTCAAGAGCCTTTGCCGTCTCGCGCTTGAGCAGTTCGTAAGACTGCTGCGTCGTGAGGGACGCTATTTTGATGAGCTCCCTCTGCTTCGCGTTCAACATAGAGGAATTGCGCTCGTCGACTTCCTTTTCGATAAAGAAGTCCATTATCTTCACGAAGTCCGGGTTCGCAGCGTCAAACCCCTTTTCCGCCGCGGAAGCCGCGCAGGACACACATAAAGATGCTATCACCGCCAGCGCGAACGCTGTGATAGATACTAGCAGAACTTTGGACATAAAAATCGCCTCCATAACTTTTTTAATTATGTTTGATTTACCAAATTGACCTTAACACCTTGAGTTAACTCTAAGTCAAGGGCTGTTTTGTGTTTTAGGTAAAATGTATGAGAGGCGGATATCAGGTTTGGTAAAAAGTATTCTCGCCGCGCCGCTATTTGCCGGAACGCAGGATGAACTGCGTTATCTCGGAGGGGACTCCGAGGCGCAGAGCAAAGCCGTTCCATAGGAGAGTCCCAGGGCTGACGTAGAGCTTCATGCCGCCGACGCGATACCACCCTCTGACGTAGCCGCTGTTGAAACGCGCGATGAAGCGGTCGAAACCCGTGACCATCCCTCCGTGCGTGTGCCCTGAAAGCTGAAGGTCGACGCCGCGCTCCGCGTTCTCCCGCGCGGCCTCGGGTCTGTGCGCCATGAGTACGACTGGCGCGTCCTTAGGCGAGCCGTTGAGCGCGAGCGTGACATTTGGGCCGCCGCTCCCGAATCGCGCGCCCATCTGGTCGACGACCCCGGCGATAACTATCTGGCCGCCGTCAGCGGATATCGCTTTATGCGCGTTGTCTAGCATCTTGATCCCAAGCTCGCGGAATTTATCCGCCCATTCGCCATATCCGGAGTAATATTCGTGGTTGCCAGTCGAGCCGTAGACGCCTCGCCCCGCGCGAAGCTTCCTCAACGGCTCCACGTCCGCCTCCCTATTTGCCACCGTGCCGTCCACCATGTCGCCGTTCAGCAGTATCACGTCTGGGGAGAGCGCGTTTGTCTTTTGGACGATAGCCTCTATAAGCGGCGCTCTGTTCAGCGCGCTTATGTGAAGGTCGGCCAGCAGGACGACATTCATACCGTCAAGCTGTCGCGGCAGACGGTCAAGTACGACCTCCTCCGTCCTGACGTTTGGCACGCGAACGGCGTTCCACGTACCATAGAGCGATATCAGCAGAGCGGCGGAGAGTATCGCGATGGACGCCGCGGCTCTCGGGAAAGGCCGCCCGTGCGCGAGAAATTTCCATAGCAGCCACGCGATATCCTTTGCCGCGAGCATGAAGAGCAGAAGGAAGAATGTATTGTAGAGCCACGAGACGACAAACAACACAGCCTGCGGGAGCTCCGGCGCGAAGAACATGCCTCCGCCGATCTTTTGCAGTATAGCTCCCTGAAACGCGACCAAGAGCAGGGCGGCCGCGCTGGCCAGTTTGTAGGTAAGGCTCAATTCAAGCGGCGCTATCAGGCTGAAAAATTCATAGGCCGAGAGAGCGCATGCGGCGAGTATCAGCGGCAGCGGCATACTGACGCGGCCTCCCAAAAGATTATCATCGGTATCGTTTCAAACATCTGCGCGACCTCCACAAAATATATATGCAAAACCATAAACCATGGAGCGGACTCCAAGTCAAGCAATATCTGCCGCATATTTTACCGGAATGTTTAATAAAGAAAAGTTTTGCCAAAAGACAAAATTTTCGCAGGTCATCTTGAATATATGAAAGAAGTAATTTACAATTATCAACATCAGTTTATCTAGCAGTGCTATGATTATGGAACTATGTGTTTCGCAATCTCTAAACAATGGGGTAATAACGATGAGACATAAGGTAGTATCTGTTATCCTGATTGCTTTGTGTATATCCGCTCTCGCCGCGACGGTCGCTGCCGCGGCCGCCGCACCTGCTTTCACGGCGGAGGAGCTCAATATCATAGAGGGCTCGAAGTCCGAGCCAGTCACGGTCGGCATCATCGACACGAGCGCTCCGATGTGCTATTGGAGCAAGGAAAAAAAGTCGTTTGTCGGCAACACTATGGAGATACTCGACGCAGTCTCAAAAAAAACCGGACTGCGCATGAAATATGTAAAACTCGACCTGACGAAGAAGCCCCCCGTCGCGTGGCTGAAAGACGGAGCTACGCAGCTCATAGCCGGAATACTAAAGACGAAGAAATTTGAGAACGATAGGGAACTTGTCCTATCGGGCACGCTGCTCGACAGCTCGCTGGTCGTGGTCGGATACAAGGGCCATGATTTCATGAAGGACCCCTCAAACAAAAAGATAGCCCTGATGAACGGTTTTCAAGTGGCGCAGGAATATGTCGCGGAGCAGTTCCCGAAACACAAGGTCGTCAAATATGACACGCTGAAGGACTGCCTCAACGCGATAGCCCTTGGCCGCGCGGACGCCACGGTCTATCTGCGCAGCTGCGTCAACTACGCGCTCCAGAACCCGCATTTTGAGGATCTCGAGGTCAACCCGGCTTTCGCGAAAAATGTCGAGCTGTGCGCCGCCGGACTTTCCTCAGAGACGGCGCAGCTGCTCGCTATCGTCGACAAAGGGCTGACGATGATAACGAACGACGAGCATAACAACATAATAATGAATTACACGGTCATGAACCCCTACCAGCTCACGCTTGCCGATACGCTCTTCAAGTATCGCGTCCCGATAGCCGTCATAACGGTGCTTCTCATCATCGTTATCGTTTCATTGCTCTCGCTGATAGCTTTCAGACGCAGGAGCCAGAATACCCTCGAGGCGGCCTACGAACAGGAGAAGGCCGCGCTGAAATTGGCTGAGAAGGCGAACTCCGCGAAAGGGGACTTCATGTCTCGGATGTCACATGAGATAAGGACGCCGCTGAACGCCGTCATCGGATATAACTCCATCGCGCGCAGCGCGATGTCCGGCGCGAAGACCGACGAGGAACTGCGGCAGGCCGGGATGAAGGTCCTCGACTACCTGACGAAGAGCGATATCGCGTCTAGGCATCTGCTGACGATCATCAACGACGTACTCGACATATCGGCTGTTGAGAGCGGAAAGATGCAGGTGGCGCATGAGCGGTTCGACTTTAAGAACCTGATATCTTCGCTCACGGTCCTATTCTTCACTCAGGCGAAGGCAAGGGGCGTGGATTTTGAAGTCGTCTTCGACACGCTTACGGAAGAGTGGTTTGTCGGCGACCAGCTGCGCGTCAATCAGATACTCACCAATCTGCTGTCCAACGCCGTGAAATTTACGCCAAAGGGCGGCAGGGTCAGGCTCATCGTCCGCCAGCCCGAGGCGGACGTCAACGCCGCGCATATCTCCTTTGAGGTCACGGACACCGGTATTGGCATGGACGAGGAATACCTGGCACATATATGGATGCCGTTCGAGCAGGCCGACTCGTCTATATCTCGGCGCTTTGGCGGCACCGGACTTGGGCTTTCGATCACCAAGAACCTAGTGGACCTCATGAATGGGAAGATCAGCGTCGAGAGCTCTCCGGGCGTGGGCACGACCTTCCGCCTTGACCTGACATTTGAACGCACAGAGCAGCCGACCATAGACAAGGCGTATGATTTTACGTCGGTCAACGCTCTCGTAGTTGACGACGACCCGAGCACATGCGAGTATGTCAAACTTCTCTTTGACCGCTGCGGTGCGAGATGCAAGACAGTATGCTCCGGACAGGAGGCCATAGACGCCGTTGCCGCGTCGAACAACGACGGAGAACGCTTCACGCTGTGCCTTATCGACTGGCAGATGCCGGAACTCAACGGGGTAGAGACGGTCAAGAGGCTGAAACAGATAGCTAAGTATGAGATACCTCTTATCATAGTCACGGCGTACGACTACTCAGGGATAGAAGACGAGGCGAACGCGGCGGGCGTAAACATGTTCATATCCAAACCGCTGTTCCAGTCCACGCTCTTCGACCTGCTTGCCAGCGTCAGCGGAAAGACGCCCGATGTGAGGGAAAAGGCCAGCGATAAATTCAACTTCGCGGGCTCGCGTATACTTCTCGCCGAGGACAACGAGATGAACATGGAGATAGCCCAGAACATACTCGCCAACGCGGGACTTGTAGTAGACCCAGCGTGGAACGGCAAGGAGACTGTCGCAATGTTCGAATCCGCGCCGGTCGGGACGTACAAGGCTATCCTGATGGACGTCCAGATGCCAGAGATGGATGGGTATGAGGCGACGCAGATGATACGCGAGTCGTCGCACCCCGAGGCTAAGACTGTGCCTATCATCGCCATGACCGCGAACGCGTTTGCCGAGAACGTGTCGGAGGCGATCGCCGCCGGAATGAACGACCACATAGCCAAGCCGATAGACGTAGATAAATTATTCACGACGCTGCAAAAATACATCAAGTGATCCAAATTTGACCGCGTCCATAATAAACGCCTCCGCCATGGGAGCAAAACCATGACGGAGGCGTAATATTTTTGTATGCCTCGCTATTCCTGGGTGTGTCTTATCGAATCCGCGACGTATATCGCGATCGCGGCCCAAATAAAGCAGAACGATATCAGGCGCGAGGGCGGAAGCGTCTCTTTGTAGACGAACGTGCCCAGGAAAAATGTGATCATCGGCGACGTGTACTGTATGAACCCAGCGGTCGTGAGAGTGATATGTTTGAAGCTCATCGCGAAAAGTATCAGAGGTATGGTCGTAATTATGCCCGTCGTTATCAGCAGGAGGGTCGTGAACGTGTCGTAGGGGAACGATGCCGCGCCGCGCGACTGTAGACGGTAGAGCCAATACAGCGCGAAGGGCGAGACGGCGAGCGTCTCGATGAAGAGCCCTGATATCGAATCTATATGGACGCCCTTCTTAACGACGCCGTAAAAGCCAAACGTCACGGCAAGGCCCAACGAGACAAGCGGTATCATGCCCATGGTGACGAACTCGATAAGCACGGACATCACGACGAGCAGAAGAGCCGCGAGCTGTACGCGGCGGAGTTTCTCGTGAAAGAACATCATCCCGAACAGCATGGTGATGAGCGGGTTGATAAAGTAGCCCAGGCTCGTTTCAAGCACCTTGCCGTGGTTGACGGCCCAGATGTAGAGCCCCCAGTTGAGCGTTATGATAAAGCCGGATATTACGAGCGAGACGAAGCCTTTGAAGTCGTCCCTGATGAAATCAGATATCGACTCCCATTTTTTCAACGTGGTCACGGCAAGGCAAGTGGCGACCATCGACCAGATGACGCGGTGGCAGAGTATCTCAACGGAGTCTACATGCTCCAGCGCTTTCCAGTAAATAGGGAGTATTCCCCACATACAATACGCGAGGAACATCTCAAGCATTCCTTTTCTTACGCTGCCCAACGGCATCACTTCCAGAAAATTATTTTGATAAATATAATTCAAACGCAGATATTTTAACATTATGCGGCCGCGTTGGCTCAAAGTTATAGAAAATCCCCCTATATCGTGTATTTTGTGTTAAACTTACAAAATATTTTTAATTGGATAGTATGCACCGCATATTCGGCACGAAAGGAAGACTCGGTATGGGCGAGATGTCTGAATCAGCGTCGTTTGGAGCGCGGCTCCTCGACGAGGCTGATAATTTTAAAGATGAAATGCGCGATTGGCGGAGAGAATTCCACCAATACCCCGAGCTTGCCTTTGAAGAAAACGTTACCGCCGCGAAGATCGCCGACATCCTCGGATCCATCGAGGGCGTAAAGGTCATAACCGGATTTAAAATACCGACCTGTGTCATCGCCGTCATCGGAGAGGACAAGCCAGGCCCAGCGCTTCTTCTGCGCGCCAGTATGGACGCGCTCGCGGTCGATGAGGAGACGAACCTTCCTTTCTCGTCATGTATGCCGGGGGTCATGCACGTCTGCGGCCATGACGCCCACATGGCGTCGATGCTCGGCGCGGCTAGGCTGCTTGCCGAACACCGCGATATGCTCAAGCATAAGGTCGTCCTGCTCTTCCAGCCTGCCGCGGAGGGCAAGGGCGGAGCAAGGCTCCTCGTCGAGGCGAAGCTGCTTGAGAAGTTCGGCGTAGGGCACTGTATAGGCGTCCATTGGTGGCCGGAGCTCCCGTATGGAGAGCTCTACCTGCGCAAGGGCGTTATGACGGCGCTTTCAGACCGCATACATATCGACATCAGAGGTGTGGCTGGACATGCCGCGGCTCCGCACATGACCGTAGACCCCGTTACTATAGCCGCACATACTATCATCGCCGTACA
>JAUNSQ010000019.1:13375-15849 GCA_030539135.1 Synergistaceae bacterium
TCGACCCGCGCGACCCCGTTGTTATATCCTTCGGACAAGTCGAGGCGGGTTTCGCTTATAATGTGATACCGGAGCAGGCGAACCTATGGGGGACGCTTCGGGCGTTCGACCCCAAGACGCGCGACTTCGTGCAGAACAGGCTGGAGACTATGGCCCCTGCCGTAGCGAAAGCGTTCCGCGGACTCGCGTCGGTCGAATACACGAGGAATTACGGACAGGTCGAGAACGACCAGGAATTTACGGGGAAACTTATTCACGAGGCGGCGGTGCCGTTCTTCGGAATGGATGGCATAAAGCCGCTGGAGAGCCCATTGCTCTTCGGAGAAGATTTCTCATTTTTCAGCAGCTGCGTCCCGTCCACGTTCATGCTCATCGGAACGGGTCTGGAGTACGCGCTCCATCATCCGGCATACGACATCCCCGAGAGCATGCTGCCGTTCTCGGCGGCGTGGGAAGCGTATCTGGCCCTGACTATCTAGCTTGGAGGCATCATTTTTGACTCAAAGACTTGAACAGCTTATATGCGGCAAACTTAAAAACCTGCCGACCGAACCATATCTCTGCTGGCAGAAGACATGGTGGTCACGCGGGGCTTTCCTCGAACTCATAGAAGAATGCGAGGCTATGCTGAGAAGCAGCAGGTTCAAAAAGGGGCAGAGGCTGGCGCTTCTCCTCCCCAACTCGCCTGTGTTCTTTGCGCTTTCCATCGCGGTGTGGAAGATGGGCGGCACTGTCGTCCCGATCGACTACCGCGGGGGATATGTCACGATAATCAAACAGCTTCAGCACGCGGACGTGTTCGCCGCCGTCGCGTGGAGAGGCTGCTCCGACACGGCTCCGCTCATCTCCGAGGACGGGATCCCTTGCTTCATAACGGAGCTCGATAAGGCCATGGAGCCGATGGACGGCCGTCCGTCGACGAAAGAGTCGGAGGATACGGCCGTGATATTCTACACGTCGGGCACGACTGGCGAGCCCAAGGCCGTGCCGCTGTCGCATGATAACCTCATAGGGTGCATTGACGCGTGCGTTGCTCATATATCTACAATGGACGAGGACGACGTGGTCCTTAACGCTCTGCCGAACTTCAACGCGTTCGGATTTATATGCGGCTCGCTCATGCCTCTTGTTACAGCTACGCCGCATGTCGCGCTCCCATCCTTCCTTCCGGTCGAGTCCGCGATGGACGCTATAAAGAGCGCTCCCGTCACTATAATCCCTGCGGTGCCGACCATAATATCTTTTATCATAGGGGCGGTCGCGCGAGGAGTGAGGCTGCCGTCAAGCCTGAAATGTATAATATCGGGCGGAGATAAGCTCTCTGACGAACTGCGCGAGCGCTGCAAGAAGACGCTCGGCGTCCCGATCCTCGAGGGCTATGGCCTTACTGAGGCGTCGTCCGTCGTCAGCATCGCGCCCGGCATAGATAAGATAAAAGAAGGCACGCTCGGCACGCTGCTCCCATGCGTCGAGGCCGAGATACGCAGCGACGGCGGTGAAGTCCTTCCCGCGGGCGGAGAGGGCCGCCTCTGGGTACGCGGCTCCAGCGTAACGTCGTGCTACTATCGCAACCCGGAGCTCACGGCGCAGCGTTTTGTAGATGGATGGTTCGACACATGCGACATCGCCTCGATCGACGACGAAGGTTATCTATCGCTCGTCGCGAGGACGACCGACGTAATATTTGTCGGTGGCTTTAAAGTCTACGCGGGCGAGGTCGAAAGGGCTCTGCTCGAACACCCGGCCGTCGCGGAGGCCGCCGTCATAGGCGTGCCGCGCTCAATAAGCGGCGAGATCGTCAAAGCCTTTATACTTCCGAAAAAAGGCGAGAAGCCGACTGCAAAAGAGCTGCTTGATTCATGCAGAGAGAAGCTTTCATATTATAAAGTCCCAAGGATAATAGAGTTCGTCGATAAAATGCCGCGTTCCGGCATCGGCGAAATCATCAAGAGAAAACTCGAGAGGGACTAGCAATGCCGTTTGGGTTCACGAGCCGCGTGACCGACAGGCTCACAGAGCATGAACTCCAAGAGATAAGACTTCTGCTGGATAAGAACGGGCTGACCTTCGAAGGCTCGCCCGACTTCACCGCTGTCGCCGAGGACGGAGACGGACATATTGCCGCGACCGCCAGCCTCAACGGGAACGTCATAAAGATGGTCGCCTCTGACGACGAATACCGAGGAGCGGGGCTGACCGGCTCGGTTATCACAGAGCTGCTGCGCGTCGCCGCCGAGCGTTCCATATTTCACCTATTCCTCTACACAAAACCCGACACGTCCGATAAGTTCGCCTCCATAGGATTTCGAGAGCTTGCGCGGACGCGCGAGACCGTCCTCATGGAATCAGGCTCGCCGTCGGCGGATGATTTCCGCGCGAAACTCTCGGCCGAAAAATTTTCCGGTACTGATAAGATATACGGCGCTGCGGTCATGAACTGCAACCCTTTCACGCTCGGACACAGGCATCCTATC
>JAUNSQ010000142.1 GCA_030539135.1 Synergistaceae bacterium
GGCCTTACTGTAATTATGAAGATATGATGGACCTTACAGAGAAGATCATAGTCGCTTGCGCCGATGAACTTGGCAGCCGCAAGATAAAATTCCAAGATAATGAGATCGACCTCGAACCTCCGTTCCGCCGCGCGACAATGACGGAACTTGTAAAAGAACATACAGGGCTTGATTTCTCGGTCATTACGGACGAGGATGCGCGGAAAGAAGCGGCTCTCCGCGGACTTGATATAAAGCCTTCTTTCACACGTTTTGATATCCTGCCCCTCTTCTTTGAAGAATACGTTGAAGAAAAGCTTGTGCAGCCGACGTTCGTTATTGGACATCCGACTGTCATCTCCCCACTTGCGAAACGCAACAAAGACAACCCGGACATCACGGATAGATTTGAGCTGTATATAAATTCATGGGAGATAGCTAACGCGTTCAGCGAGTTAAATGACCCGATAGACCAAAGAGGACGTTTTGTCGATCAGGCGAAAAAACGCGCGGAGGGCGACGACGAGTCCCATCCGTTTGATGAAGATTTCATCAATGCTCTTGAATTTGGCATGCCGCCGACCGGCGGAATGGGAATGGGTATCGATAGGGTCGTGATGCTTCTTACAGACTCTAGAAGTATCAGAGACGTTATACTTTTCCCGACGATGAAACCGAAAGAATAGCAATAAATGTCGATATCCGAAACACTCAGACAAAGAGCAATACAGCTTCGCATGGAACTAAGCCGCCACGCGAAGCTGTACTATGAAAAAGATGCTCCTGAGATAACGGATTTCGAGTACGACGCGCTTATGCGCGAACTTCAGAGCATTGAAGCGGAGGCCCCGGAGCTTATAACACCGGATTCTCCTACCAGAAGGATCGGCGGAACTCCAGGAGAAGCTTTCACAAAGGTTGAGCACATCATCCCTATGATGAGTCTTGATAATGCACTTAACAGAGAGGAGCTTCGTTCTTTTTACGTTAAACTCTGCTCTTCTCTTGACGGGTCAGGCGTTGACGTGCTTTGTGAACCCAAGATCGACGGGCTTGCCGTATCTCTTGTCTATGAAGACGGGGTTTTTGTTAAAGGTTCGACCCGCGGCAACGGGCACATAGGCGAGGATGTGACTGCCAACCTGCGCACGATAAAGACGCTGCCGATGAGGCTGAAAGGTAAAATCGACGGATATTTTGAGGTCAGGGGCGAAGTCTGTATGGATAAACACGGCTTTGCAGCGTTGAACGCCGTTCGCGAAGAATGCGGTGAACCGTTGTTCGCGAACCCTAGAAACGCCGCTGCCGGCAGTCTGCGTCAGCTTAATCCAAAGATAACGGCCTCGCGCAACCTAAAGGCCTTCCTTTATCAGATTATCGAACCCGAGAGACACGGCGTTTTCACGCAGCATGGAATGCTTGAACGTATAAGTGAGCTGGGCCTGCCAATGCAGGGAGCTCAGAAGCTTTGTGGGTCGATAGAAGAGATTGAAGAGTATCTTGACGTATGGACAGAGGAAAGGTTCAAACACCCAATCGACACAGACGGTGTTGTCGTAAAGCTCGACGATATTTCTGAACGCTCTCTGCTTGGGGTCACTGCAAAGGCTCCTAAATGGGCGATAGCTTTCAAGTTTCCACCAGAGGAGAAGCTTACACTCATAAAAGATATAGAGGTGACTGTAGGAAAGACGGGCACTCTTACGCCAACCGCAGTCCTTGATCCAGTCCACCTTGCCGGGACTACTGTCTCGCGGGCAAGTCTGCATAACCAGGATGAGATCACGCGTAAAGATATACGCATAGGCGACATGGCATGGGTAAGAAAAGCGGGGGAGATAATCCCGGAAGTCGTTCGAGTCGAAAAAGATATGCGCGCTACGCTCATGCCGCCGTATGTAATTCCGGATACGTGCCCCGCGTGCGGAACAAAAGCTGTGAGGATCGGCGATGAGGCTGCGGTAAGGTGCCCTAATAAGTCGTGTCCAGCGCAGCTGAAGGCAAGAATCGCTTTTTTCGCCTCACGCGAGGCTATGGATATACGTGGTCTAGGCGATAAAATTGTGTCTCAAGTCGTCGATTGCGGCAGAGTAAAAAATATAGCCGATATTTATGGATTGGATGTCTTTACCTTAGCTGAGCTTGAAAGAATGGGAAGCAAATCGGCGCAAAACATCGTTGACGCGATAGAAAAATCCAAAAGCCGGCCGCTTGGAGCGCTTATAAACGCATTAGGCATCCGCAACGTGGGCGAGAGGACGGCAAACGACCTCGCCGATAAATTCCGTTCACTTGACGCTCTGTCTGAAACGGCTGTCGAACATGAGCAGGAACTCGAAACGACGGATGGGATAGGAGCTATCATAGCGGCGTCTCTGCATGATTATTTTAACGACGAAGAAAATCGCGCGGTAATTGCGAGACTCAAGGATTATGGACTAAACTTTAAGGCGGATGATGGGATAATAGATAAAGGCTTGTTGCCGTGGAACGGCTGCAAATTTGTCCTGACTGGCGAGCTGGCTTCGATGACTAGGCAGGAAGCCGCTAAGAAGATAAAGGCTTTGGGGGGCGAGACCTCTGACAGCGTTAGTAAGAAAACCAGCTTTGTCGTCGTGGGCGGGCGTCCCGGAAGCAAATATCAGAAGGCGCAGACCCTTGGCATAGAAATATTGAATGAAAACGAGTTTATAGAAAAGCTAAAAGAGTACGAATAAAATTATTATCATTCTTATCTGGAGGAATTGTCATGATAAAGATGGTCATGGATGAAGAAAGGCTTAGGGAAGTCTTGACCTTTTCACGGATCGGGCTCCCTGAGGAAGAATTTGGAGAAGTGCTTGAGAGGGTAAATTCTGTCCTGCGTATGTGTGACGAGATGCAGGAGCTTGATCATGACAAGGTCGAGCCGTTCGAGTGGAATGTTAAACAAATGCCCGCGCGCAGACCGGATACTCCGGTAGTATGGGCAGGGCGCGACGCGTTTCTCGATCAAGCGCCAGTCAGGGACGGAGATTTCTTCCGTGTGCCGAGGATAATTGCGCGAGACGGCGAAACTTCGGAAGACGAGTTTGAGGAGGAATAAGATTATGGATTTCCACAAACTTTCCGCGTGTGAGATAGCGGCCGGAGTCAACGAGGGTAAATGGAAAGCGGAGGATGTAGTTAGATCTCACATCGAACGCATAAAGAGGTATGATAAAAAAATAAACGCTGTCGTTACGTTGGCGGAGGATAGCGCGTTGAGCGACGCGCGCTCGATTGATAAAAAGATAGCGGCGGGAGAAAAAGCAGGCCCGCTTGCGGGAGTTCCTTTTCTTGTAAAAGACAACTTCTGTACGGATGGCATAGAGACCACGTGCTGCAGCAAGATGCTCAAGGGCTGGGTGCCGAGCTATAACGCTACCGCCGTCAAATATATGGAAGACGCGGGCGCCGTTTTGCTTGGCAAGACCAACATGGACGAGTTTGCGATGGGAAGCACGACGGAAAGTTCGATCTTTGGACCCACGTCAAACCCGCGCGACCTTACGAGATGCCCTGGAGGAAGCTCTGGCGGCAGTGCTGCTGCGGTAGCGTCGGGCTTTTGCCCAGTGGCGCTTGGCAGCGACACAGGCGGATCTGTTCGTCAGCCTTCAGCTTTTTGCGGAGTTCAAGGCATGAAGCCTTCTTATGGACAGATAAGTCGTTTCGGTATAGTCGCCTACGCTTCATCATTGGATC
>JAUNSQ010000143.1 GCA_030539135.1 Synergistaceae bacterium
TCGCTTAAGCTCTTTGGAACCACGCGACTATCGCGTGGTTTTCTTTTGACAAAAATCCCGGTCAGATCGACCGGGGTTTTCATGAAAAATCATAAATGAGCTTGACGCTTATTTTTTCTTTCCGTTTACTGCTTCTTTCAGAGCCTTGCCAGCGCGGAAGACAGGAACTTTCTTCGCCGGGATGTGGATGACTTTCTTGGGATCCTGAGGATTACGGCCCTGACGTGCCGCTCTCTTCTGTACCTCATATGTTCCAAATCCTACGATCTGCACTTTTTCTCCCTTTTTGAGAGAGTCGTGGACTGCGCAGAACACCGCATCAACTACTTCGGCTGCCTTCTTTTTCGTAAGGCCGTCTACCGATTTTGCTACTGCTGCTATGAGATCTGTTTTTGTCACTACAAGACACCTCCTGACAAGATTGACTGCGTTCGCAGTTTACTTGTTTTTACAGCCTTTTACGTATTCCGTCAAGTCTTTTTTGAAAATTTAAACATTTATTCTTTGTTTCTCAGGAATATTTTTATAGGAGCCCCAGTAAAATCAGCCATTTCCCTTATGGAATTCTCAAGATGACGCCTAAACGACCTGGAACACAACTCCGAATTATTGACGAAGAATATGAACGCGGGGGGCGCCCCGTCGGCCTGAGTGCAGTAATATATTTTTAGGTTATGTCCCTTTCCGTCGCCTGGCATACGTTCAAAGACGAGGACTTCGCGGACAAGGCGGTTGAGTTCTGAAGTAGCTATCCTGCGCCTTCTGTTTTCCTCTACTTTGAGTATCATCTGCGGCAGCTTGCCAAGGCTGCGGCCTGACTTCGCAGAAATATAGACTCTTGGGGCGAATTTCGCGAGAGGAAGCTCTTCTAGGAGCATCTTCGTCATTTTATCTCCGACAAGAGGATCTTTCTCCGCGAGGTCCCATTTGTTGACCGCGATGATAAGCCCCTTGCCACGTTCGAGGACTTGCCCAATGAGGCGTTTGTCCTGTTCCGTAAGCGGATCCTGAACGTCGATTAGGACTATTGCGACATGACATCTGTCGATAGCCTGATACGTTCTAACGTTTGAATAATATTCGAGGTCGGTGTTGACCCTGCTCTTTCTTCTGAGACCAGCCGTATCGAGAAAACGGAATTTAACGCCGTCAATCTCGACGAGCGAATCAACGACATCGCGCGTCGTGCCCGCTATATCGCTTACCATCGAGCGTTCCTCTCCCGCAAGCGCGTTGAGCAGGCTTGACTTTCCGACGTTCGGACGGCCTACCAGCGTGACCCTTATATCGTCCGTCTCCGATTCAAAATCTTCATCTTTTGGGAGAGACGCCACTATAGCGTCAAGGACTTCGTCAAACCCAGAATTATGTTCCGCGCTCGTGGCGATGACAGAGTCAAAACCAAGAGAGTACGCCTCGTATAGCGTCGCCTCCTCTTGTTTCGTGCTGTCCAGTTTGTTCATCGCGACAACTACAGGTTTTCCGCTTTTACGAAGTTTTTGCGCTATATCCTCGTCCATCGGAGTAACGCCGGCACGTCCATCGAGGACGAAGATGATGGCGTTGCTTTCTTCTAGCGCGAGGTCGACCTGTTTCGCTATAAGGTCCATGAACGGATGGTCAGTCGCCGACATTATCCCTCCGGTGTCCACGATATAAAACTTACGGTCGGCCCATTCGGCTTCGCCGTAAAGCCTATCGCGCGTCACTCCGGGCTGGTCGTCGACTATCGCGGCCCTCCGCCCTAGTATTCTGTTAAAGATCGAGGATTTACCTACGTTAGGTCTTCCCACTATCGCTACTATCGACATTGTTTTTCCAACTTCCAAATGTATTTTGTGTCTGTTAATTCTTAAAACTGTGTATCGGAGCCGGTATCCTTCCGCCGCGCTCTACAAAACCATCACAGCTGAATTTGTTCACGTTCATAACTGGCGCGTACCCAAGCAGGCCGCCAAATGTTACCGTATCGCCAGCCGATTTCCCGTAGACAGGGATAACGCGCACCGCCGTCGTCTTGTTGTTTACCATGCCTATTGCCATTTCGTCGGCTATGATGCCCGATATCGTATTTTCGGACGTATCTCCGGGAATGGCTATCATGTCAAGACCAACGGAACATACGCAGGTCATGGCTTCGAGCTTTTCAAGCGTTAACGCGCCCTTTTCGACCGCAACTATCATTCCATGATCTTCGCTCACGGGGATGAACGCGCCGCTCAGGCCGCCAACATAAGACGAGGCCATCACTCCGCCTTTCTTAACGTTGTCGTTGAGTATAGCGAGCGCCGCCGTCGTCCCCGGGGCGCCGACTTCTTCGAGCCCCATCTCCTGAAGTATCTCCGCCACGCTGTCCCCGATGGCCGGCGTTGGAGCCAGAGAGAGGTCGATTATACCAAACTGGACGTCAAGGCGTTTAGAAGCTTCTCTCGCCACAAGCTGACCGGCTCGCGTGATTTTGAAGGCCGTTCTCTTCACCATTTCGCAAAGCGCCTCGAAATCCGCGCCGCGGACTTCTTCAAGGGCCTTCTTTACAACGCCTGGGCCGCTTATTCCAACATTTATCGCGCAGTCGCGCTCGCCTACGCCGTGGAACGCTCCCGCCATGAACGGGTTATCCTCGACAGCGTTGCAGAACACGACGAATTTAGCGCAGCCAAGCGAATCTTGCTCTCGCGACATGTATGCCGTCTTTTTGATTATGCCGCCCATCTGCTTAACTGCGTCCATATTGATGCCGGAACGGCTCGAACCTAAATTGATTGACGAACAGACGCGCTCCGTGACAGATAAAGCCTCGGGGACGGAATCGATCAGCCTCTGGTCGGACTGCGTAATACCCTTATGGACTAGAGCAGAAAACCCTCCGATGAAGTTGACCCCTACTTCCTTTGCGGCTTTATCAAGCGTCTGAGCGATCTCGACATAGCTGTCAGCCCTGCAAGACGCGGCCGCGAGCGAAATGGGAGTGATCGATATGCGTTTATTGACGACAGGAACGCCGAATTCATAAGCTATATCATCCCCTGTTTTTACAAGCCTCTCAGCTCTCTGTGTGATACGGTCATATATTTTACGGCAGAACTCTTTTATATCTGGATCGGCGCAGTCTATTATATTGATCCCCATCGTTATTGTACGGACGTCAAGGTTTTCCTCACTGACCATTCCGTTTGTTTCACGTGCTTCAGAAATGCTTATCATTTAATGATACCTCTATACTCTTATATTCTGTGCATGTTTTCAAATATTTCTTCGCGCTGTCCCTTTATCATAACTCCGATCTTCTGTCCAAGCTCGTCAAGGCCGCCGGCAAGTTCTCCGAAAGAACATTCCATATTTGTTATATCAACTATCATTATCATATCGAAGTAACCTTTTACGATGGTCTGAGATATGTCGAGTACATTGACGTTTCTCTCCGCGAGATAGACGCACACTTTAGCGATGATACCAACCTGATCTTTGCCGAGAACTGTTATTATTGCTTTCATGAGAATATTGCCTCCCTTTGTATTTTCAATCTAAATAGAGCATTATATCTGGAAATCCTGTCCTTGCGTTCTTTATATGAAACCACGGCTCAAGAATTTTTTCAAGCACGGTAAACTTTTTTGTCCTTATCCATATCTCGTCCGCGGTTTCCTCCGAAGCCCAGCACTCCATACCTGTTGTTTCAAGCGCCGCAAG
>JAUNSQ010000144.1 GCA_030539135.1 Synergistaceae bacterium
CATCGCTTAAGCTCTTTGGAACCACGCGACTATCGCGTGGTTTTCTTTTGACAAATATTTAATGCGGAGCGTGAGCCCCGCATTAAATATGTATATCATTTATGTAATTAAAAACAGATATTCGGCGATGGGTATCAATATCACCGCCGCGATAATTATCCTTATCACGTATATAGCGAGCAAGTGCCAGAATTTCATGGGTATGCTCGAATGCCAGACGTGTATCCCGATTTCGGTGATGTTTATCAGTCCGACGGTAGTGAGGCATATACATAGGAAACGCGCTTCTCCGGTGAAGAGCGCCCGGCCATAGGCCGTGGCGAGATATTGGTCTATGAACGCGAAGACAGTGGCGTGGCTCAACATCTCCGGCTCCATAGTCCCAAAGTGGAAGAAGAGCCTCGTTATTGGCATGGCGGCGATCTTGACCAGCGGCGTCCATTCCGCTATCAGCATGAGCGGGGTGCCGAAAGCTATCATTAACGGTATGGTCTCGAATAGCAGCGGCATAGCGAGAGCCAGCGACTCTGATAGGTAGCTCTTCATATTCATTCGCCGCGCCTTGTTTGCCGCGTGTACTAAGGCTCGTTCAAAAAGCGAATATTCGCGCTGTGGATCGGGGATATCCTTATGAAAATTGTCGTAGCCGGTGTGGTATGTGTTTGGAAAATACACGAGCGGCCACATACGTGGCAGAATGAGCGCGAGGATGAACGCCGCGACATAGACCGAGATAAGGATTGGCATGAAATAACTTTCCATTTCAAACAAGTCTGTAATAGCGTAAATGTTATATATCCCGGGAAGCGAAAAGGCCGCGATCATGATCGCGGCCTCTCTGTCGTTGTAATAGCCCCTCTCGTGCATCTTTGCTGTGAGCACGACGGCCATAGAGCTGCTCCCAAGCCACGACGCCATCCCATCGACCGCCGCGCGTCCTGGAACTTTGAACAACGGGCGCATTATAGGGCTCGCAAGGACGGACGCAAATTGGACAAGTCCGTAGTCCAGCAGAAGTGGAGCAGTAATAGACAGGACGACGACGAGTATCACAAGACGCGGGATAGTATGAAGGACTATAGTCTGAGAGTATTGCAACAGGAGGCCGTGCTTGTCATACGACGTCGTAAAGACGGCTATGGATATTAAAAAGCTCGCCAGCCTGACCGAGAGCCAGAAATATCCGCCGATTATGTTGCGCGCCAAAGCGCGGTTCGTCTCTATGAAATCTGGTTTGAACACTTCGATAAAAAGGCTGATTAGAAAGACGGCGCTGCAAATAATAACGACCAACAGACCTAGGTCGCTGTAAAAATATTCCATGAGGAATTCTTTTAAATGCCCGATAGCCGTATTCATCTGCCCATGAAAAGAGAAAGGGACAAGGAAGCAGCCTATCCCAAGCAATGACGGCAGCAGAAAGCTATATAAATTTTCTATCTTACGCAGCGGAGAGCACCCCCGTTAAAGAATGGAACTACACACCCTATTCGTTGATTATATCAAATAATCAAATAAAACACGAGACAATTATTACTTCTCCAGAGCCTGTGTCTGTCAATTCTTTAACGTTTGGGGCTTCGGGGATGGGCCAATTTGCCGCTTGGCATGAAGATACGTATTCGCTCAGTACTGAAGGAGCACGCGCTATGACGTCTTCGCGGCAGAGCCCTTCGACCCAGCAGCCCGACAAGCCGGGAAAATTTGCGACCCACAAAGAGCCGTCGTTATATTGGTTTGACACGATTGCGGGATAAGTAAATTTTATAGGCATTATCCCGCGGCTCCATTTGCCAATTTTTTCGTATCAAGCCTTATCTTTTGAACAGAGAGGTCTTCGAGGTCGAAGAACGCCAAGGCATTTTTCAAAGTCTTATCAGAGCCCGCAAGCAGCTTCAGCGTCTCGGCCGCCTGTATCGACGCGACGAACGACGGCGTGAAAGGCGGGCATCCAGCGTCCGTCTCAAGCCCCTTGTCAGGGGTGTCCTCGCTCTCCCAATGCGGGCGCGAGTCTCCATATAAGACTCCGACCTGTCCGAAATATCCCCCGACCGCGCCGTGAACGAACGGTATATCGTGAGCTCGGCAGCATGAGAATAGGACGCGGCGGGCAGCGTTGCCGTCGAGCGCGTCGACCACGACTTGGCAGCCAGAAACGATCTCGGAGCAGTTACCTTCGTTTATGTATACGTTTTTGGGAATAGCGGACACCGCGGAATTTATAGACCTCACACGCCGCGCCGCAGCGTCGGCCTTCGGTGCGCCGATGTTTTCCTCGCACGAGTAGAGCTGCCTGTTGAGGTTGCTCTCGTCGAACACGTCTCCGTCTGCCATGACGATCTCGCCGACTCCGGCTCGCGCCAGTATCTCGATGATCCAGCCGCCAAGCCCTCCGCACCCGGCGACCGCGGCGCGCGATTCGAGCAGCTTTGCCTGACCGGCGTGACCGAAGACTCCAATGCTGCGCTCATACCTCGACGGGCAGATGCCGTTCTTCAACGCTAGTATCTCGACGTCTCTTCGGCTCATACGGTATGCCTCCGAGACATTGCGGCAGCATGGGAGTGAAATCACGCGCAGGCCGTTCTTATCAAAAGAATTCTTTGTCAGCAGATCGAGAGCTGTGTCCATCAATGCGCCTCCGGGATATATATCTCGTTTGTATTTCGCTATTATATATTAATTTTCGCCGTGATTATATCCTGGCAGTTGTTGTACAATAAAAAAATGAAGAACGTCATCACTGCGACATTTAACGATAAAAGAGAGTGGACGCGCGGCGGGGATAAGGACGCCCTCGTGCTGATGAGCGGCGGGGTCGACTCGAGCGCGGCCGCCCTCATGCTAAAAAGCGGCGGCTGGAACATCGCCGGTCTCACGATGGTAATATCAGGCGACACGTCGGCATGCGATTCCGCGTCTGAGGTGTGCGCTTCGCTGGACATCCCGCACTTCTCCGTAAACATCATGGACGGCTTCAAACAGAACGTGGTCGACGCCTTCTGTCGTGAATATCGGGAGGGGCGAACTCCTAACCCATGCGCTGACTGCAACGAACGCATAAAGTTCGGACTCTTGCTCGACCTCGCGCGCGAGGCGTGGGGCGATGATTTCTACGCCGCGACAGGGCACTACGCGCGCATAGTTAAAAAGGATGGGCACGCGTATCTCGCGCGCGCCGCGAACATGGGGAAGGATCAGTCGTACTTTTTATGCGGGATAAAGAGGGAGCGCGTCGAAAGGATGCTCTTTCCGCTCGGCGGCGTTGCGACTAAGGACGAGACTAGAAGATACGTGCGCGACGCCGGACTTCCCGTCGCTGAGCGGCCGGAGAGCATGGAGATATGTTTTGCCGGCGAGGATGATTACAGACGGGTGATCGCCGCGCCGTCGGCCCCGGGCGATATCGTTGATACGAGCGGGAAGGTCATCGGCAGACACAACGGTATAACGAACTATACCATAGGGCAGCGTAAAGGCATGGGCATCGCATCGAGCGAGCCGCTGTACGTGGTTTCGATAAGGCGGAGCGGCAACGTGATAGTCGCGGCGGGCAGGGATGAAGCTTTCTCGCGCGTCGTGAACGGCAGAGGGCTCAACGTGCTTGCTCCCGAATATTTGGACTGTGGAACGCCGCTGTTCGGCAAGGTGCGCTCCCA
>JAUNSQ010000145.1 GCA_030539135.1 Synergistaceae bacterium
TCCACAAGTCCGCGGTCCCTGCCTAGGTCCAGGCGTATCTGTCCTAGGATCTCACAGGCTTTGCGCCAGTTTCCGTCGGCCATGATGAAGAGCGCGTCGCCCTCTTCGATCTTGGAGAGTTCTTTGAGCTGCGCGAGCTGTGTGTCGTTGAGGAACTTAACGAGCGGTCCTTTGAGTTCTCCTTCTTTCATCTGGAAGTTGGCCATGCCTTTCGCGCCGAGGATCTTCGCCCTGTTCTCCCAGTCGGAGAGTTCCTTTCTCGAAAGCGACGCCCCGCCGGGGAGCCTAAGCCCCTTTATCGTGCCGCCGTTCTTTACGAGCGCGGCAAACGGATTTTCTCCGTCCTTGAACACTTCTTCCAGCGATATCATCGTCATCGGGTTGCGCATATCCGGTTTGTCGCTCCCGTAGAGGTCCATAGCCGTCTGCCATGTCATGCGCAGGAACGGCGTTTTGACGTCTTCGCCAAGTATCTCTTTGAAGAGTCCGGCAAGATAATTTTCGACAAGCGTCATGATGTCTTCTTCGGTTATGAAGCTCATTTCAAGGTCGAGCTGGGTAAACTCCGGCTGCCTGTCGGCGCGAAGGTCTTCGTCACGGAAGCATTTGACTATCTGCATATATCTGTCGCATCCGCTGACCATCAGGAGCTGTTTGAACTGCTGCGGCGACTGCGGGAGCGCGTAAAACTTTCCCGGGTTGACGCGGCTCGGGACGAGATAGTCCCTCGCGCCCTCCGGCGTCGATTTTGTAAGCATGGGAGTCTCGATATCGATAAAGCCCTGTCCGCCAAAGTAGCTGCGCGTAAACGACGTTACTTTATGGCGCGTAAGAAGGTTTTTCTGCATCGCCTCACGTCTGAGATCGAGATAGCGGTATTTTAGACGCAGGTCTTCGTTTACGTTGTCCGCGTTGTCTATCTCAAACGGGATAAGTTTCGCCGGTGAAAGAAGAAGGAAGTCATCGACCAGCAACTCTACCTTGCCCGTGATAAGGTCTGGGTTTTCCGTGCCCTCTGGGCGTTCGCGGAGCTTTCCCTTTACCGCCAGCACATACTCGCTGCGAAGCATTCCGGCGCGGTCGTGCGCCTCCGCGTTGAGCTCTGGGTTGAATACGATCTGCGTCACGCCGGTCTTGTCCCAGAGTTCGATGAAGATTATCCCGCCGAGGTCGCGGCGGCAGCGGAGCCATCCGTTGAGCACTATCTCTTTGCCAGCGTCCTCCAGCCTTGGTTCGCCGCAGGACATCGTCCTGCGCCACGATGCGTCATAATTACGTTCCATAAAAATATTCCCTCTTTCACCCGTCATATCCGCGCTGTTTGGAGCGGACCATGCGGAGATTTTTATTCATATTCCCCGCGTGCCGGGGCCGACTTTATTTTAATTTATTTACGAGCTGCTCCGGCGTAAGTTCTTCCTGAGTCCCGTCACCAAGGTTCTTAACGGTAACGACGCCCTTCGCGAGTTCGTCGCCGCCGATGATGCAGGCATAGCTCGCCATGTTCCCGGCGCTTTTCATCTGACTCTTGAGGCTTCTGCCCATATAGTCCATATCGGCTGAGATATGGTTCATGCGAAGAGTGCGCACAAGGTTCATCGTCTCAAGTTTCGCCGACGGCTCCGCCGCGACGGCATAGACTTTGTTGGCTGGCTCTCTGCCAAACGAGCAGCCTTGAGCCTCCATAGTCAGCATAACGCGCTCTATGCCCGACGCGAAGCCGACTCCCGGGACGTGCGGCCCGCCTATTGCCTCGGCCAGGTTGTCATAGCGTCCGCCGCCGCACACGGCGTTCTGCGCTCCGAGGTCGCCCGAAAGTATCTCGTATGCGGTCTTTGTATAATAGTCGAGCCCGCGCACAAGGCGTTTGTCGTGTATCACGTTCGCGCCTATGCGGTCAAGTCCGCGGCGCAGCTCGCTGAAGTGCTCTTTGCACTCATCACAGAGGTATTCCATGATCGACGGCGCGTTCTCGGATATCTCTTTGCATATCGGACTTTTGCAGTCGAGTATGCGCAGAGGGTTGCGCTCATAGCGGCTCTTGCAAGAGTCGCAGAGTTCATCGTATCTAGGCTTTAGGAAATCCTGGAGAGCCTTTCTATATACTGGGCGGCACTTGGGGCATCCGACAGAGTTGAGCACAACGTTTAAGTTCGAGAGCCCAAGGCGGCGATAGAACTCCATCGACAGGTCAATTATCTCAAGGTCCACAAAAGCGTCCTGCGCTCCCAGAGCTTCTACGTCCAGCTGCACGAACTGGCGGTAGCGCCCCTTCTGCGGACGCTCATAACGGAACATCGGGCCAGCACCCCACAGCTTTGCCGGCTGAGGGCCAGACGCCATGTTGTTCTCAAGATATGAACGCACCATCGACGCGGTCATCTCAGGCCGCAGCGTTACGCTCCTTCCGCCCCTGTCCGTGAAGGTGTACATTTCCTTCTCTACTATATCCGTCGTCTCGCCAACCCCACGGCAGAAAAGCTCCGTATGTTCAAATATCGGAAGATGGACCTCTCTGTAACCGTAATCATCCGCCACATTGCGGAACGTATCCGTCACATACGCCCACTTCCATGATTCATTTCCAAGTATATCTCTTGTGCCGCGCGGCGCCTTGATAGCTTCCAAAAAGACCGCCTCCTGAAAAATTTTTCCGTTCAAATGGTTATAATACTTCAAAACATACGTCCGTTACAAGGGGTCAATTATAATATAGCTGTAATTAGCAAGAATGTATTATAATACACATACTAAAAATTTTGTCGCGGGGGCTGTCGTTATCATTATGATTTTGATTATGAAAAAATTATCTTTCGCGTTCATACTATCTATCCTGATACTCTCATTGGGTCAGGCGGCGTTCGCCGCCAAAGCGCCGCAACAGGCTAAAGCTCAGGCTGACTCTTTACAAGGGAGCCGAACCTTTCAAGTCGTGGTACGTTTCTATAGGGCGCGGCAGGGGCACGGTAAAGACATGCCGCGAAGACCTCATCACCCCAGCCGGGAGCTATAAGATATACCGCGTGATACAGGACGCTACGAAGCTCATCTACGACCCTGCGTGGTTCAAAGAGGAAGGCGAGCCGCAAGCGGGCGTCTACGGTTCGAAGCTGATATCCTTCTACAACAAATGGCAGATAGCGATACACGGCACGAACGCGCCATGGACCATTGGCAGACGGGCAACACACGGCTGTATCCGCATGAGGAACAAAGAGATAGAAGACCTCGTCACATACGTCCGGCGCGGGACAAGGCTCGTCATTACCGAGGGCGACAAAGAGAGAAAATTTTACAAAGACACGATATAAAACAGAAACGGGCGTGATTATTTGAGCAGGGCCTTTGTCAAAGAGGACGACGGGGAACGCGGAAACGCGGTCGCCGATATACAATACCGCGAGGGAAGGGTCGAGTGGCTTAAGATCCAAGAGAAAAAGCTCGACACGTTGCTCAACGACCCAAAATCCAAAAAGATAAAGCCTGAACTCCTTGAGAAATGGATAAGACAGACTCAGGAAGATATCGAAAAGACTAAGAAGGAACTTGGATATACAAAGTGAAATAATCTACGACCAAGGCTTCTCCACCATCATCTCAAGTTCTTCCCTCTGTCGTTTCAGGCCGGCCCTTTCAAGCATCGTCAGGAGGAAGT
>JAUNSQ010000146.1 GCA_030539135.1 Synergistaceae bacterium
GCTGGAACTTCAAACCAATCAGCTTAAGTTCGGTAATAGCTCTTTCGGCTTCATGAAGGGCCTGCTGCCCCTGCCACGGATCGACAGAACCCCATGCGCCGAAAAATGCGTCTGGGAATTCCTTCCACAAACCGTAGACAAAATCGTTGCTGGTGGGAGGTTCGCCCATGCCGCTAGTCGCGTCCCAGCCAACCGGCTGCATTTTCACGCCATGGGTAAGGGCGTCGTTCGCCATTACTTCATGCCCGGTCTCGTCGAACTCCGCTTTCAGGTCGTCCAAGGTACCATTTCCAGACTTGCCGACCCAATTTGGTTGTGTATATTTCCTAGAGGCCAACATCGCCTTCATTGCGGGGGGATATCCTCCCTTAACAAATGGATGCGCGTGGACGTCGATAATGTAAAAACCTCTTTCTTCAAGAGTTTTTGGTGTTCTGTCTCCTTGATCTTGTGCCATGGTTCATACTCCCCTTTCAGATTGATGTTTAATGGTTAAAACTCAAACGGCTTAACGGTATTGAGCGATGTCTGGGTCTCTCTTTTCACTGAACGCCTTGCCGCATTCCTTCGCTTCGTCTGTGTTGAAGTACATGTTGAGCGCGATGCCCGACATGGACTGAATACCCCAGACAGACGCAGTGTCGGCATTGAAGGACATTTTCAACGCGGCAAGAGACGTCGGGCTGGATTTGACAATGGTATCGACCCATGCGTCCGTCTCTTCCATCAGCTTCTCCGGCGGCACCACAGCGTTGATTAGCCCCATCTGCAGGCATTCTTCCGCGGTGTATTTCTTGCACAGATACCAGAATTCTCTGGCTTTCTTCTCGCCGACTATACGGGCGAGATACGCGCTGCCGTATCCGGCGTCAAAGCTCCCAACCTTGGGGCCGACCTGACCGAATTTGGCGGTAGAGGAGGCGATGGTAAGATCGCACACTACCTGGATGACATGGCCGCCGCCGATCGCATAACCATTGACCGCCGCTACCACTGGTTTGGGGATAGCGCGGATGGTATGCAGAAGCTGAGCGAACAGGCTGAGCATCGGCAGCTTTTCCATAGGTTGAGCGTTGGAGTCCACTTCGCTGGGGGTGCCTCCGATCGTAAACGCGCGAGTTCCCGCCGCAGTGAGGATGACCGCTCCAACTTCCTTGTCCGTCCACGCGCTCTCAAGCGCGGTGATCATCTCGCTCAAGGTATGGTTGGTGAACATATTCATATTGTCAGGTCTGTTAATGGTAATTTTTGCTCGGTTATTATACTTCTCATATAGTATATCCTGAAATTCCATCTTACTACGACCTCCTTTTTAACTGCCGGAGCACCGGCTGTTCAGTTTTAGACTCTGATGATGAACGCTTCGCTTTCGCCGACTCCGCCGCATATTGTGCAGAGTCCGTAGCCGCCGCCGCGGCGCATGAGTTCGTACGCCATTGTCATGACGAGGCGTCCGCCTGTCGCGCCTGTCGGATGTCCGATAGCGATAGCGCCGCCGTTGATGTTCGTCTTATCGCGGATGGCTTTGACCTTCGCCGGGTCGTTGCCGCCCATGAGAAGTGTCGAGGCGAGCGGCATGACTGCGAACGCTTCGTTGATCTCGATCATATCCATCTGGTCGATCGTCATTCCGGCTTTGTCGAGCGCCTTCTGAGCCGCGAACGCGGGGATTGTGGCGATGTATTTCGGGTGCCCCGAGGCCTGGGCGTGTGAGATAAAGGTAGCCATCGGCTTGACACCGCGGCGCTTTGCCTCTGTCTCGCTCATAAGAACGAGACCGCTCGCGCCTGTGTTAAGTCCTGGGGCGTTGCCTGCCGTGACCGTCGGGCTCTCGTTGACTGTCTTGAGTTTAGCGAGCCCTTCCAACGTCGTGTCCGCGCGCGGAGCCTGGTCGACGTCCACAACTATATCGCCCTTCTTCGTGTGGACAGTGTAAGGGATGATCTCGTCTTTGAACTTATTGGCTCTGAACGCTTCCTGATAGAGCATCTGGCTGCGGTATGCCCATTCGTCCTGCATCTCTCTCGTGATGCCGTGCTGGAGTCCAACTTCGCCTGCCTGCTTCGCGCGGGGTTCGCCCGTGTAGGGGCAGGAGACGATCATGATGTCTTTGAGCATGATGTGTCCCATACGCTTGCCCCAGCGAAGGTCTTCAAGGAAGTAAGGTACATTGCTCATATTCTCCGAGCCGCCGCCAATCGTTATCTTGGCTTCGCCGAGTTCGATAGCACGCTTCGCCATCGCAATAGCGACCATTGATGAACAGCATGCGCGGTCAACTGTCGTCGAGTTATTTTCCGGGGGCATTCCGGCGTCGAGCGTGATCTGACGAGCGATCGAACGGTTCGCCGTCGGCATGTTGATTCCGATGTATGTTTCGTCTACTTCCGCTGGATCGACTTCCGCTCTGCGGAGTATCTCTTTAACAACATGCGAGCCGAGTTTCACTGTTGTTTCGCTGCGCATCACTCCGCCGAATTTATCGAACGGGGTACGGACTGCCGACGCTATTACTACTGTTTCCTTTTCCATAATACTGTCACCTGACCTTTTTGTTTTTATATTGATAAATTATTTGTTATATTGCTTTTTTCGCGCGAAGCTCTGCTATCTTCGCGTCGCTGTATCCAATGCTCTTCAGTGTTGCTTCCGTGTCGGCGCCAAGGTTAGGAAGCTGACTGTATTCGGCTTCGTGTCCCTCCATTTTGATTGGGCTTCCGACGACTTTGAGCTTGCCAACTACTGGGTCGGGGATCTCGACTATCATCTGACGCGCCGCTGTATGCGGCGACTTAGCGACATCTTCGGATGTCTGCACCGGGCAGCATGGCAGCCCCTGTGCCATCAATATGTCGCATGCTTCATTCGGGTCTTTGTCGGAGAGCCATTCATTGATTATCGGACGGATCAGGTCTTCCATGTGAGCACCGCGACCCGGGCCGGACTGGATATCAGGATTTTCAAGCAGTTCGAGGTGTCCGATAGCCGTGAGGAATTTCTTCCACATAGCCTCTGTCGGGACGATGATAGCGACATAGCCGCCCTTGCACTTGAACGGGCCCCATGGCGCGATGAGCTTGTCGGGTCCGCGAGTGACGACGTTGCCTGTGAAGGCGTAGATGTTGTGCGAACGCTCGGCCAAGGCCATCATGCAGTCGTACATTGAAACATCCAGGTATTCGCCTTTGCCTGTGCGAAGTTTGTTGATGTACCCCAGCAGCGCTGCGTACGCGCCGTAGACGCCGGTGCCGGCGTCGGCGAGCGCGAAGCCAAGCCATGTCGGCGGGCCCATCGGGTCTGAGCCGCAGGTGTTCATGAGCCCAGCCATCGCCTGAATGTTGATGTCATAAGCAAGGCGCGTTGCGAACGGGCCTTCGTATTTCTTTGAACGGCCAAACCCGCTTATCGCGACGTATACGACCGTGGGGTTGACCTCTTTGATTTTTTCGTATGTGAAGCCAAGTTTCTCCATAAGACCAGGCTTGAGGTTCTCAACGACGATATCTACATTCTTTATCAGGTCCCAGAGGATATCCAGTCCTTCCTGCGAACGCATGTCTATCGTAACGCTCTTCTTGTTGCGGTTGAACCTTGCAAAGTATCCGCTCTGGACTTCACCCTTGTCGTTCTTAAGGAGCGGGGCCATCTCACG
>JAUNSQ010000147.1 GCA_030539135.1 Synergistaceae bacterium
AGAGATGAAGAAGAAGATCGAAGAAGCCGGAGCAAAGGTCGAACTCAAGTAGTTCCTTCTTTCCCAATTTCGAAGACGAAGCAGGGGCCCAAAAGGGCTCCTGCTTTTTTTGTGCGCGGGCGTTCAATTTAAACCGTTCCACGCCTGGTCTTGTGCAAGTTTTCCACGACGTACTCTATGATAATTCAGTTTGGTCTCCGTGGTCTGCGTCACTTATTTGTGCCGGAACACACTCTAATACTCTTGATGCCCTCTGATTTTGCGCAGATATACAAATTTATTGAACAAATTGTTTTGACTGTATTGATTTTTTTGAAGTTTGTGTATATGATTTATATATCATATACGATACAGCATATTTTTAATATTATTCACATATTATAAGAGGTGGCCTTTATGGGGTACAAATTTTTCAAGAATGCGAACCTGATTGACGGCAACGGAGGAGACGTCAGGGAAAATGTTTCCGTGCTCGTCGAAGACGACAGGATCAAAGAGATATCTGACAGCCAGAGCGCACCGTCATACGCCGACGAAGTTATCGACTGCGCCGGCAATACGCTTATGCCAGGACTCATCGACGCCCATCTTCACCTAGGACTGGTCGAGATAGAGGTGATAAACCTCGCACGCCGCAACGCGCCTGGGCTTATGGCTGCTCGTATGTTTAAGAACCTCAAAGAATCGCTTGACCAAGGATATACTTCGGCGAGAGACACGGGAGGGGCCGACGCGGGATTTCGTGAAGCGCAGGCTCAGGGTCTTGTACCGGGGCCACGCCTGAAGGTTTGCGGTTCTGTCATCGCGCAGACAGGCGGACATGGAGACGACAGGGTGTCCTCTGAGACCCGCCCGTATTCTGAACCATATCTCGGCTTCCGCGCTACGATAGCCGACGGCGTGCCGGAAGTTCTCAAGGCGGCGCGCGAAAATATCCGCAGAGGCGCCGACTTCCTAAAGGTCATGTGCGGCGGCGGATGCGCGAGCCCAACGCAGGGCCCGGAGACTTCGCAGTACACACTCGATGAACTGAAAGCTGTAGTCAACGTCGCAGAATCTGTCGGCACATACGTCGCGTCTCACAGCTACTCCAACAGGAGCATCTGCCTAAGCGCGAACGCCGGCATCAGAACGATAGAACACGCCAACCTTATGACGAAGGAGACCGCAAAACTAGTGGCTTCCAAGGGTTCTTTCATCATTCCTACCCAGATAACCTACGAAGTCGTCATCGAAAAGAGTCGCGACCTTGTGTCGAAGTTCATCTACGATAAGTTCGTAGCGGTTTGCGAGCGCGGCTACGACGCGATACGCAACGCTATGGAGGCCGGCATCCCAATCGGCGGCGGCACAGACCTCACCGGCGGCAACACTATCTACGCGTCAGGCGCGGTGGCTTATCAGGCGAAGGCGATGGGCCCGATGGGCGCGCTCGTGGCTTTCACTAAGACCAACGCCAAAGTCCTCGGCATCGAAAATGAAACCGGAACTATCGAGCCGGGCAAGCTAGCCGACATCCTTGTCGTTAAAGGCGACCCTCTAAAGGACATCGAACTTTTCAAAAACCATCAGGACAACATGCTGATCATCATGCAGGGCGGCAAGTTCCACAAAAACCTCCTCGCATAAGCAACACTATATATAGCACCACAACTTTATTTTTCATATTTTGAAAGGGGCATCTGAAATGGTCAACACAGCTCAAGAACTGGAAACAAAGAAAAAAGAAGGATTCAAAGTACCTCACGTTTGGACGATCATTCTGTTCTGTCTTATCCTGGCCGGTATCATGACATATATCGTTCCAGCCGGAATGTACGACAGAGTCGAGGTCGCGGGCCGCAAGGTAATCGACCCGGCAACCTTCCACTACATCGAACAGACGCCTGTAAATCCGTTCAACTGGTTCGTCTGCATCATCGACGGGCTCACAGCGTCAATGGCTATCATGTCAATGATCTGGTTCACGATCGCGGCCACCGACATCTACACCGAAAGCGGCACACTGCACAAGATGGTGGGCTGGATAATGAACGTCTGCAAAGGCAACTACATGCTCGTCATGGGCGCGCTTATGGCGTTCTTCGGCATCAGGGGAGCAATGGGAGCCTTCGAGCTGCACATCCCGTTCGTCCCAATGATGATAGCTCTTTCGCTCGCCTGCGGATGCGACGTTATGACGGGACTCGCTATAGCCATGGTCCCGACCTTCGTCGGATTTGCATACGGCCCGATCAACGTCTACACCATCGCGGTCGCTCAGGGTATAGCGGGCCTGCCCGTGTACTCGGCGATGACATTCCGCGTTGTAGTATGGCTCTTCATGATGGCGGCGGCCTTCTGGTTCGTCCTTCGCTACGCAGCGATGGTCAAAGCCGACCATTCAAAGAGCGTCACAGGGTTTGTCAACCCGTCGGCAGCGGACTTTGATATAGCCGCTATCCAGAAAGAAAAGATGACAGGCAGACAGAAAATATTGATGGTCATGCTCCTCGTCACTATCGGTTTGCAGATGGTTGGCCCAATGCTCTGGAAGTGGAGCTTCGCGCAGATCGGCGCCCTCTGGCTCATCTCCGGCATCATCGCCAGCGTCGTCGCCGGATTTGATAATGAAAAGACCTGCAACATCATGGGCAGAGCCTGCGCCGGAATATTCGTCGGCGTCGCATGCATAGGGTTCGCGCGCTCCGTCTCCGTCGTCCTCGCAAACGGCAACATCATGGACACGGTCATCTACGGACTCTCCATCCCGCTTAAGCAGCTTCCGCACGCCGTATCGGCCCTCGGAATGCTCGTCATACAGTCGATAATCAACTTCTTCATCCCGTCAGGCTCAGGTCAGGCGGCGGTAACGATGCCGATCATGGCGCCTCTCGCGGACGTCGTAGGGCTTACGAGACAGACGGCGGTCATGGCTTTCCAGCTTGGCGACGGACTCACCAACATGGTCATCCCAACGATGGGCGCTCTCGTCGTCTACATTGGAGTCGCGAAGGTAGAATTTTCGACATACTTCAAATGGATACTGCCTCTCTACGGAATACTGATGGGCATAGGCGCGGTTGGACTTCTTATAGCCACGTTTATCAACATCGGTCCGTTTTAACAGAGATCGCTGCAAAAGCGAAATCAATCAGCCAACAAGAGATACCACCACTCCATAAACATGCAAAAATCTCCGCGGAAATATCACGGAGATTTTTGCATTGTGATATTGTATTTTTAAAGACTTTGCTCCTATAATTGAAATCAAGATATATCTCGTTGGAGGAAATTCAATGGACGCGATCATAAAAGTTCCAACACTGAGCGAGCTCGCATACCAAAGCATCAAAGATCAGATATTGGCCTGCAAAATTCGCCCGGGCGAAAAAATAAATATCGACAAGTATGCCGTCACGCTCGGCATCAGCGCAACGCCTATCCGCGAGGCGCTCTCCAAGCTGCAGCAGGAGGGGCTTGTGCAGTATGTACCTAGGACGGGATGGAAGATTTCCAAGATATCACAGCACGAATTTCAGGATCTGCGCGAAGTCAAGGCGCTGATGGAAATTACGATATCCCTGCGTGCGCTGCCATATATAAAGAGCAAAGACATCCCTAAGCTC
>JAUNSQ010000148.1 GCA_030539135.1 Synergistaceae bacterium
TACCCCGTCAAAGACGGGGTATTTTTTACTTGTAAAGCTAAACTTATGTGATGAGTCCCTTTTCTTTGTAGAACTTCGCTGCGCCGGGGTGCAGAGGAGCTGTAAGTCCGTCAAGGGCGCCCTTAAGTGTGATCTCTTTGCCTTTCGCGTGGGCAGCCTGAACATCCTTCAGGTTTCCAAACATCGAGCTTACGAAAGCATAGATATCGGCTTCCGGCACGTCGGCGTGGGTGATGAGGATGGCCATGACCGCAGGGGTCTTGACTGTCTTCGTTACGCCTTTGTATGTGTTTGCCGGAATCGTGCTGGATACGAAGAACGGATACTGTTTGTGAAGTTTCGCGAGGAATGCGTCGTCGAAGCTGAACAGCGTTACGTTGTTCTTTGTCGTTGTGAGGTCCATAAGGGCCGCTGTCGGGTAACCGGCGACGACAAATCCGGCGTCGATCTGGTCGTCCTTGAAGCGTGACGCTGTCGCTGCGAAGTCGAGGTAGTCGGCTTTCTTAAGGTCGGAATATTTCAGTCCGGCGATCTTAAAGAGGGCCTGTACGTCGCCTTCAACTCCTGATCCAGGAGCGCCTACGCCAACTCTTTTGCCCTTAAGGTCTTCGAACTTATTGATTTTTGCGTCTTTTGTTACGACCATCTGGACGTGTTCCGGATAGAGGGAGGCTACCGCGCGGATGTTCTTAAGGGGTTTGCCCTGGAACATGAGCTGGCCGTTGACTGCCCAATAGGTGATGTCGTTCTGTACAAATGCGATCTCGATACCTTTTGTCGCGATAAGGTTCGCGTTCGCAACTGATGCGTTTCCTGTTTCAGCCGTGCACTGGATCTTGCCGGCTTTTGAAACTGCTGACGCAAGGGCTCCGCCTACCGCATAGTAGGTTCCTGATGTTCCGCCTGTCGCTACAGACATAAGCGTCGCTGCGGGCGCCATTGTGGCGAATGAAAGAGCTGCCATTACTACTACAAGAGATACGATGATGACTTTCTTCATTACTTGTTCCTCCTCTTGAGATTTTAGTATTTCTGCATGGGGGCTCGGAAGAGCCCCCCTAACAGCCTGACAATATTATAACTCAGAATACCTATGCTTGTTCAGATTTTTTCGCGGCGGCAGCTTCGATTTCCGCAACTGTGATTGGGATGCCTGCAGTCCTCATCTTTTTAGCTTTTATCGTCTGAAGCAAATAGAGCAACGCAAGTATAGCCAAACCGCAAATATCTGTAATCGTACCTGGGATCAAAAGCCCGAGAGATCCCAAGAAAGCTAGTCCGCGCATGTACCACGGCATCGGCGCCTTAAAGAACCCGATAGTCGACGTAGCAAGCAGGAATACTCCGAGCAAGGCCGTGCATATAGCCTGAGTCATCGGTATAGTCTGTGCGTCAATAAAGAGAATCATTGGATTATAGACGTAGATATAAGGAACTATGAATCCTGCAAGCGCAAGCTTGAAGGCTGTGACGCCGGTCTTCATTGGGTCGGAGCCAGCAATACCAGCACCCGCATAAGCCGCGAGAGCGACAGGGGGCGTAAGGTCGGCCGCGATACCAAAGTAGAAGACGAACATATACGCGGCCTTAGCAGGGACTCCCATAAGGAAGAGCGCGGGGGCGGCCATCGTACTTGTTACGATGAAGTTCGCCGTCGTCGGAAGCCCCATCCCAAGGACAAGGCTGGCGAGCATGGTAAAGAAGAGCGTAAATAGTTTCGTCATCGATTCCGCAACAACCGCAGGGGTAAGCCCAGCAGACGGGAATATCGACATAAGCGACGAGAATGTGATAGCTAACGAGCTGTCAGCATTGACTCTGGCCATGGCAACAATGGCTCCGGCAATTCTCAGAGCCAACCCTGTCAAAGTTCCCATACCAACGATCATGCCGACTGTGGCACATGCGCAAGCCACGCCGATAGCGCCTCTCGCGCCAGATTCAAAAGCGTCTTTGATACGCGGCAGCGTCAGGCGGGTCTCCTTATTTAGCCACGAAAGCACAAAACTGACAAGGATACCGTTAAACGCAGCCTTAAGCGGCGTATATCCCGCGAGCAGGAAGTAGATGATAGCTATAAGCGGGATAAGGAGGAACCCTTTTGATTTCAGCAACGGCCAAAGAGGCGGAAGCTGTGAAAAAGGAAGCCCCTGAAGTCCGAGGCGAGCAGCTTCAAAGTGTACCTGCACCATGACGGCAAAGTAATACAGGAGAGCTGGAACAACAGCAGCTACGACGACTTCCATGTAAGGAACGCCGAGTATCTGAGCCATGATGAACGCGGCCGCGCCCATGACAGGAGGCATTATCTGGCCCCCCGTCGACGCGACAGCTTCGACAGCCCCTGCAAAGTGAGGCTGATACCCGACGCTCTTCATAAGAGGTATCGTGAACATACCGGTCGTGCAAACATTCGCGACCGAAGAACCTGAAACCGTTCCCATAAGCCCAGAGCTGACGACCGCGACTTTAGCAGGCCCGCCCGTAGACCATCCGGCAAGCGCCAAGGAAAGGTCAATGATGAACTTGCCAAGCCCTGTCTTCTCAAGGACCGATCCGAAGAGTATGAACATAAACACAAACGTGGACGATACCTCTAGCGGCGTGCCGAAGATACCTTCCGTACCGAGATACATGTGGTTTACGATACGTTCGATCGAGAACCCTCGGTGCATCAATGCAGGAGGCATGGAGCGCCCAAAATAGCAATAGAGCAACGCCACTATCGCAAGCCCAGGGAGTATCGGATTAGAGATACGCCGGGTAGCTTCCAAAAGCGTCACAATGAGTATAAATCCCCAGATAAGATCTGTTCTCGTCGGGAGACCGGCTCTCTGCGTCAGTTCATTGAAGAACACGACAAGGTACATCGCAGCGCATACGCCAAGCACCGCAATGATGAAATCATAAATTGGGATACCGCTTGTTTTTGACTGTTTGGATGAGATAGGATAGAGAAGAAATACTAGGGCAAGGGTAAAGGCAAGATGAACAGCGCCCTGCTTCTGCGCAAGCAGAAGACCAAAACCAGAAGTGTAGAAATGGAAGCACGACATGGCAACGGCTATTATCATTACGAGTTTCGCCTGCCACCCCGTTAGCGCACGGAATCGCGCTTCTGAATCGTATTTCCGCATCAGTTTGTCAAAGTCTATTTGCTGCTGACTTTCTGCCTGCGGAGCTGTTGCGTTAAGTTCTGTTTCACTCACTGCAATTCCTCCCTCTCGGTACTTTAGATGGTACTTTTTGTGCAGACTTTCACCAACATTACTGCTTGATAATATTCGCCCAAAAGCGTCATTTTGTCAAGATAACGGAGGATAATTAACTAACTTAAAGATTTAGATATAATCAGGTATTTTTTTATTTCTAAATAACTTCCTCCGCACCTCTAATTTTTTAAATCGCACATATCTCGACAGACCTAGAGGCCCCTATCCTATCCGCACCGGCGGCGACCATAGCATCGGCGGAAGCTCGATCCCTTATCCCTCCGGCCGCTTTGACGCCCATAAACGGGCCGACAGTTCGCCTCATCAGAGCGACGTCTTCCACGGTCGCGCCGCCTTTTGAGAACC
>JAUNSQ010000149.1 GCA_030539135.1 Synergistaceae bacterium
GAGGTCGCAAAGCCTTTAAATGTCGCCGTCATAGGCGCTACTGGAAGCGTTGGTGGAGCCGCGCTTGATATTTGCACCCTTTATCCTGAACGTTTTAATGTTTCGGCCATAACGGCGCGTACAAATCGTGAGAAACTTTTACAATTAGCGGCAAAATTTAATGTAGAGACGCTCTGTCTTACAGAGCCGAACGGCGATTTTTACGAGGAAGAGTACAAATGCTTCAGCGGAGCCGACGGGCTGACTCAAATCGCGTTGGACCCAAATATAGACCATGTGGTCTTTGCGTCCTCCGGTGTGACGGCCATACCCGCTTTACAGGCCGCGTTGTCCGCCGATAAAGACGTTTCGCTGGCAAATAAAGAGAGTATCGTCGTAGCTGGTCCTTGGGTAATGCCTCTTGTGAAGCGCGCCGATCAGCTCCGCCCTGTTGACAGCGAACACAGCGCGGTTTGGCAGTGTTTGCGCGGCGACCCTAAACATGAGATAGAGAAAATATATCTTACGGCGTCGGGCGGCCCGTTCAGGGATCGTTCGACCGACGATATGGAGAAAATCACGCCGGCTGACGCGCTTAACCACCCAGTCTGGAAGATGGGGGCTTAGATAACGATAGACAGCGCTACGCTGATGAACAAGGGGATAGAATGTATTGAGGCTATGCAGCTTTTCGGCCTGCCTTCTCAGAAGATCGGCGCTCTGATACACCCAAAATCTCAAGTACACGGAATGGTGTCGTTTGCCGACGGGACGATGAAGATGCTGTTTTCGCAGGCCGATATGCGGCTTCCTGCCGCGGCTGCGCTCGCGTGGCCGGAACGGCTCGATTTGGCGCGAAAAGGTTTTGATACCATCCCAGTTGAGAAATGGGATATTGGATTTAAGGCCATCAACGAAGACATTTTCCCTTGCTATAAAATTGCAAGGCTGGCTGGGGAGCGTTCGGGCGCGTACCCTTCGTTGCTGATAGGCGCGGACGAAGCGGCAGTGGACAGTTTTTTGAGTGGGCTGATACCTTTTACGGCCATCTCGAAAGTTGTGGAGGAGACTCTCTCCACATGGAACGGCAGACCGCCTGTATCGTTAGACGACGCGCTTGCGCTTGTAGCGGAGGGGCAGCGTATCGCGGAGTACGTATGTAAAAAATGGAGGCACGATTCTTGATAAACGTCGCTTCGTTTTTGATCGTAATAGCGATTTGTATAATATCGCATGAATATGGGCATTACATCGCTGCTGTCTGGCGTAATGTGCTTGTATATGAGTTTTCATTTGGGATGGGACCGCGCCTCCTGAGCTGGAAGAAAGGCGAGACTCTCTGGTCGATAAGCGCGTTTCCTATTGGGGGCTATGTCAAACTGGACGGAGAAGATGCCGATCCTGACGACAACGCCGTCAAACCTGAAAACTACGACTCTTCTAGAGCGTTAAATAATAAAAAGCCATGGGAGCGTTTTATCATCATAGCGGCGGGGGCGTTTCTAAATTTGGCGCTTGCGTGGATACTCACAGCCGCGTATCTCACGGGTTACGGGACTTATGATATGGATACTCCTAAGATAGGCAATGTTATGCAGGGGAAGCCGGCGTATGTGGCGGGGCTCAAAAAGGGCGACGTCGTAGACTCTATCAACGGCGTCAAACTGAATAAATGGGCCGACATACGTAAGACTATTTCATCCGCGAAGAGTAACGATAATTTTAAAATACTTGTGAAACGCGGCGGCGAAAATCTGTCGTTCGATATCAAAATTGGATACGACAACGAATATAAGGGCCGGCTGCTCGGCGTTCAGCCTTCGATGGTGAGATATCCAATATCCCGCGCGCTCGCGAGGTCTTTTAGCTATTCATGGGAGATGGGCGTAGAGATTTTAAAGGGGATGTGGATGGCGCTGACTGGGCAGGTCAAGGCGGAAGTCGTCGGACCGGTAGGGATAGCTTCGTTCGCAGGAGACGCCTTTAGGAGAGGGTTTTGGACTTTCATCGCTTTTTTGGGCGTGATAAACCTGCACCTCGGTCTGCTTAACCTTCTTCCTTTGCCGGCGCTTGACGGGGGCAGACTTGTGTTTATCGTGTACGAGATGTTCTCAGGCAAAAAATTATTAGAGAGATACGAATCAAAAATACATTATGTAGGGCTGCTTGTTCTGATCTCGTTAATGGCTCTTATCACCGCTAGAGACATATTCAAATTATTCAATTAAAGAAGAGTGTGAGACATGGGAAGCAAAAAAACGGTTTGTATCGACGGATTGAATATCGGAGGCAACAACCCAGTAAGGGTTGAAAGCATGCTGAAAACTCCGCTTGCTGACGTTGAGAAATGTATCGATGAGATCAACGCTCTCGCTGGCGAAGGATGCGAACTTGCCAGAGTTTCGTTCCCAGACCTGAAATTGGAGGACAACCTCCGTACTTTGATACAAAACAGCGGCGTTAAGATAATGACCGACATACATTTCAATTATAAACTCGCTCTCGCCGCGCTTGGGGCGGGATGCAAATCTGTAAGGATCAACCCCGGCAATATGAACAATGTGGAAGGCACAAAAGAAGTCATCAGACAGGCGAAAGACAGGGGAGCGGTCATACGCATCGGAGCAAACGGAGGGTCGCTTGACAACAGACAGATGGAAGCGGCGGGGGGCGACAGAGCCGCGGCTCTTGTCCAGGCAGTCGAGGAACAGATAAACATCCTCCACGACGAATATTTTGACGATATGATAATCTCCGCAAAATCCAGTTCTATCTCCGAGACATTGCGCGCAAACGCGATACTTTCCCAGCGTCACGACAACCCGCTCCATATTGGCATAACGGAAGCGGGTCCGGGGATGCGCGGGATTGTAAAGGGTTCTGTCGGCATTGGTTCTATGCTCCTTCAAGGCATAGGCGACACGCTGCGCGTCAGCCTTACCGGTCCTAACACGGAGGAAGTAAAAGTCGGTTATCAGATATTGCGTTCACTCAATATCAGAGTTCGGGGATATAATTTAGTTAGCTGCCCGACATGCGGCCGCAGAAGGATAGACGTCGCAAAGATGACTGGCATTGTAACCAATTTATTGCCGAGCGATACGCTGGATGGCGTCACTATCGCGGTCATGGGCTGCGAGGTAAACGGGCCGAGAGAAGCGGCTTCCGCAGACTTGGGTATCGCAGGTTCGCCCGACGGATTTTTGATATTTAAACACGGCAAATACTTTGCGTCTGTAAAAGAATGTGATTTTGAAAGAGAATTTATCAAAATCGTGGACACGATAAGATAAATTCTATATTATTAAACAACACCACAAGGAGGAATTACCATGGCACTTAATCTTCGCAACAGAAACCTAATATCGCTGAAACATCATACGCCGCAGGAAATCGAATACCTTCTAGATTTGGCCGCCGACCTGAAAAATAAGAAACGTGTAGGCGTAAGAGGCAGCCTTCTAGCGGGCAAAAACGTCGCGCTTATCTTTGAGAAGCCTTCCACGCGCACACGCTGCGCGTTTACGGTCGCGGCGGTGGACGAGGGTGGACACCCCGAATATCTGGGGAAAAACGACATACAGCTTGGACATAAA
>JAUNSQ010000150.1 GCA_030539135.1 Synergistaceae bacterium
AGGTTTATGGCGATAACACAAAAATGTCAGTACGCGCTGAGGGCTATTTACGAGCTCGCGCGGCGCAGCGATGAAGGCCAGTGCAAGATCGGCGCGATCGCCGACGCTCAGGGGATACCTGTGAGGTTTCTTGAAAATATCCTGGGCAGCCTCAAGAGCGCGGGGTTCGTGGACTCGCAGCGGGGGAAGGACGGCGGCTATTATCTGCTCCGACCAGCAGACTCCATCACGGTCGGCGAGGTCATGAGGTTCATTCAGGGGCCGCTCGGCCCGGTAGAATGCACCACGCGCATGGACGAAGACTGCGACTTTTACGAGGACTGCGTGTTTCGCCCATTGTGGGACAAGGCGCGCAAAGCTCTCGAGGCCGTTTACGACGGCACGACGTTTCAGGACTTAGTAGACCAATCGGAAAATACATGCCGCTGCACGAACTGCGGCAGAAAAAAATAAAACTAACGCTCAAGGAGTGATCTGTAATGGAACCGCGCAAGGTATATCTGGACAACTCAGCAACGACACAGGTCGATAAAAAGGTGCTCGAGACGATGCTCCCGTATTTCTCGGAGAGGTATGGCAACCCGAACAGCCTCCACGCATGGGGACGCGAAGCCAGGGCGGCGGTGGACAACGCCCGCTCTCAGGTCGCCTCGCTTATCGGCGCGGAGCCTAAGGACGTCATCTTCACAGGCGGCGGAAGCGAAGCCGACAACCTCGCGATAAAGGGGACGGCATGGGCGCTCAAGGACAAGGGCAAGCATATCATCACGAGCTGCATAGAGCATCACGCGCTGCTCCACACCGTGGAATGGCTGTCGAAGATGGGTTACGAGTACACGATACTCCCCGTCGACAAGTACGGGTTCGTAGACCCGGCGGAGCTTGAGAAGGCCATCCGCCCCGACACGATACTCACCTCTATCATGTTCGCCAACAACGAGATAGGCACTGTCGAGCCGGTAGCGGAGCTTGGCGAGGTATGCCGCAGACATGGCGTCCTCTTCCACACGGACGGCGTTCAGGCGACGGGTCACGTGAAGATAGATATGAAGGAGCTGCCGGTCGATATGATGTCGATGGCGGCGCATAAGATGTACGGGCCAAAGGGAGTCGGAGGCCTCTACGTGCGCAAAGGTATAAAGCTAAACCCAGTCATCCACGGCGGTGGTCAGGAGTTCGGACTTCGCGCCGGCACGGAGAACACGCCGGGCATCGTGGGCTTCGGCAAGGCCGCTGAGATGGCGGCGGAGCGTCAGGCGAACGGCGAGCTGGAACACGAAGCCATGCTTCGCGACAAGCTCATCAACGGCATCCTCGAGAGGATACCCGACACGCGCCTCACTGGGCACAGGGCTCAGCGTCTGCCATATCACGCGAGCGTTTGCGTGAAGTACATCGAGGGCGAGGGGATGCTTCTCCTCATGGACGCGGCTGGCATAGCCGTGTCAAGCGGCTCGGCCTGCACATCGGGCAGCCTCGAAGCGAGCCACGTGCTGCTCTCCATAGGGCTGGACGCGCCGACGGCGCACGGTTCCGTGCGTCTCACATTGAGCAAGGACACGACGGAAGAGGACATCGACTACGTGCTTGAGCAGTTCCCGCCGATAGTTCAGCGGCTGCGCGAGATGTCCCCGTTCTACAACAAACAGTAAATAATATTACGGAGAGGGAGAGACAGACATGTATAACGAAAAGGTAATAGACTATTTTATGCACCCGCGCAACAGCGGAAAGCTCGAAGACGCGAACGCGATAGGCGAGGTCGGCAACCCGACCTGCGGCGACGTGATGAAGATATACCTCAAGGTGAACAACGACCAAGTGATAGAGGACATCAAATTTGAGACGTTCGGATGCGCTGCGGCTATCGCGACAAGCTCTATGGTCACGGAGATGGCGAAGGGCAAGACGATAGACGAGGCGCTGAAGATAAGCAACAAAGACGTAGCCGAAGCTCTGGGCGGGCTTCCCGCGATAAAGCTGCACTGCTCGCTCCTCGCGCAGCAGGGCATCGAGGCGGCGGTCGCGGACTACTTCGTCCGTAAGACTGGCAAAGTGCCCGACGGCTACAAAGTCCCGTCAAACTGCATCGCCTGCGGCGGCACATGCGGCAGCTCCGAGCCGGAACCGGAGGAAGAAGAACCCTACGTCAGCGCGGACAGCCGCGCCGCGGAATAGAGCTATGGGCGGGAAGATAATCGCCGTATGCTCCGCGCCCGAGAAGGGCATGATAAAGAAGGACGTCCGCGAGGGCGAACTCATAGAGGGCATTGGGCTCAAGGGCGACGCCCACGCGGGTTTCATGCACAGGCAAGTCAGCCTGATATCCATGGAGGATATCCGCACGATGATGGCGAAGCTGCCGTCGCTCGTGCCGGGGAGCTTCGCTGAGAACCTTACTACCGAGGGCTTCGACCTCAGCCAGCTAAAGATAGGCGACAGGCTCAAGGTCGGCGAGACGCTGCTGGAAGTCTCACAGATCGGCAAAGAGTGTCATTCAGGCTGCGAAGTCTTCAAGCAGACAGGCGAGTGCATCATGCCGAAGAAGGGTATCTTCACGAAGGTCATAAAGGGCGGACACGTAAAGGCCGGAGACACGATAGAGTTAGCATAAAGGAAACCAATATGTCAGAACAAGAAGAACACACACACGAACATCATCACGTCCACGGACATGACGACGGCTGCACATGCTGCTCATGTATGGAGACCGACAATATATTCGAGGAGTGCGCCGAGGAGGAAGAGGCTGAGCGCGCGGAGTTTAAGCGCGAGATAACATTTCTCGGCATAGCCGGGGCTCTCTTCGCGGCGTGTCTCGTCGCTGAGGAATACATCGGAGAAAATATATATCTCAGCGCCGCGTTTATCATCCTCTACATTTTCTGCGGGCTCCCTGTGCTCAAGGTCGCCCTCCGCGCTCTGATGAAGGGCGATATCTTCAATGAGTTCACGCTGATGGGCGGCGCGTCGCTGGCGGCCATCGCCATAGGCGAGATGTCCGAGTCGGTCGGCGTTATGATATTCTACCGCTTGGGCGAGGCGTTTCAGGAACGCGCGTCGTCTCAGTCACGCCGTTCGATAAAGGCCCTGCTCGCGCAGAAACCGATGTCGGCGCGGCTCATGAAGGACGGCAAGACAACGGACGTCGACCCAAAGGATATCGTCAAGGGCGACATCGTTCAGGTACTCCCCGGAGAGGTGATCCCAATAGACGGCGTCGTCACGGGAGGCGCGGCCCAAGTGGACTGCTCCGCTATCACCGGCGAGTCAGTGCCGGTCGTGGCGTCGCAGGGCAGCGAAGTCCACGGCGGGACTCTATCGCTTGACGGGATGCTGCTCGTCGAGGCAGCCGGTCCGTTCGAGGACTCCACGATAGCCCGAATGCTTGAGATGGTACAGAACGCCGTTGGGCGAAAAGCCCCGACCGAGCGTTTCATCACGCGCTTCGCCAAATGGTACACACCGGCGGTCTTCGCTCTCGCGGCCGGCGTCACGTTCATTCCCCCGCTGCTGGGGCACGGGAACTTACGCGAATGGTTCTACCGCGGGCTCGTTATGCTCGTCATCTC
>JAUNSQ010000151.1 GCA_030539135.1 Synergistaceae bacterium
GACACCTGACGGATTTCCGCAACTCCGTAGTCATCATGACCAGCAACGTTGGAGTCAGCGAGGTCATGAAGGGCCGCGGCATGGGCTTCTCAGACGCCGCAAATGAAAACGCTCTCGACAACGCCAGGATGAAAGGCATCATCATGGAGGAGATTAAAAAGACTTTCAAGCCAGAGTTCCTTAACAGGATAGACTATATTCTGGTGTTCCGCGCTTTGGATAAAGAAAATTTGTGCAGTATCGTGCGCATCATGCTCGGAGAGGTATCGAAGAGAGCCGCCGACCGAGGTGTCACGTTGGAGATCGGGGACGATACTGTCGAGTTTTTGCTTGAAAAGGGTTATGACCCTAAATATGGGGCGAGACCGCTGAGACGCGCGATACAAAAATATGTGGAAGACCCGCTGTCCAATGAGATACTTGAGGGGAAAATCACTCCTGGTGATTTAGCCGCATCCGCCGTCAAAGACGGCAAGGTCGTGTTCGTAAAAAAGTAAACGCACTAACATCGAAAGCTACGTATTTCGGTGATGTTGATATCTACGGAGGTATTAGTATGTCGTATCGCAAGCCTGCAGCAGCAATTTTAATGTCTGCCGTTATTATGATTTTCGCCTCGTGCGCATCAGCCGAGGATGAGAAGATAATATCTGTCGGTTCAGAGTCACTCAACGCGTCTGAGGTGCTTCAGATGCTTACCGCGACGGCTGGCGGAAATCCGATGGTCATGAATATGATCCTTGCCCAGTCGACGCTGAAAGACAGAAAGTCTATGGTCGGACAGATGGCCGATGCCCTGCTCTTTGCCGAAGAAGCCAAGACAAAAGGACTTTATACTCGCCCCGACCTCGCGTTTCAAATCAAATGGCAGGTCTGCCAGATATTGCTCAAGGCGTATCTCGAGCAGATAAGCGCGTCATGGGATATGAGCGAGGCTGCGCTGCACAAGTATTATGACGCGCATAAGGCGGAATTTGTAGTGAAGCCTGCCGCGCATGTCCGCCACATACTTACGGAGAACGAGGCCGACGCGCTTAACGCGGCGCTCAAGATATACAAGAGCAAAGATTTCGCGAAAATTGCGGCCGAATACAGCCGCGATCCTAACACTTCTAAAAACGGCGGGGACCTTGGATGGGTCGAAAAGGGAACACTGGACGCCGCAGTCGATAAGGCTGTCGAGGAAGCTAAAATAGCTTCGATAGTGGGCCCGGTGAAGTCGGAATATGGATGGCACATTCTCGAAGTTACGGAACGCCGTCCGCAGAAACAGATGAACTTTGACGAAGCACGGGAGGCCGTAATACAGAGCGTGCAGAGAACTTACATCGACGCAGAGCTCAAAAAGCTGAAAGGAAAATACCCTGTGACGATAAACGAGAAAGCTCTCTCCAACCTCGGAGGAGTCAAAGCCCCTGAAGAGGGCAAGTAAGCGAGCAGCAGAAAATTGACCATGAGGTGAGACGATTGCCGTTCAGTATGTCCGCGCTTAACAGTTTTATCTTCGTGCATGTTATGGATATTGTGGCAGTAGCGATACTGCTGCTCTTGTGGTATGTATTTGACAAGGCGGTAAAGCGCGTTATCCAAAAGACATTTTCAATAGCGAACGACAGACTGCCGCGCGAAAGCGAAAGGGAAGACGCCGTTGTCTCGCAGAGGCTTATCACGCTCCGACACCTTCTCACACAGCTAGCCCGAGGGATAATCGCCTTTATTATGGTGTATTGTCTGCTAGAGCGCGTCGGTGTCGACGCCAAACCCGTTATCGCCGGGATCGGCATTGCCGGGCTAGCGGTCTCTCTTGCCGCGCAAAATGTCATACGCGATTTTATAAACGGCGCCCTGATACTCATTGAAAATCAGTATAACGTCGGGGACTGGGTCGAGATAAACTCGTACTCTGGAAAGGTCGAACGCTTTACTCTCAGGACGACAAGACTTCGCGATATAAACGGCAGCCTTGTCGTATTGCCAAACAGCCAGATACAGACCGTCGTTAATCAGACAAAAGACTGGTCTGTCGCGTTAATAAAAGTGTCTGTCACCTATGAGTCTGACTGTACGAAAGCCGTATCGCTGATGCAGTCCCTTGCCGATTCTATGTATGAAGAAGATAAAACGAACATTTTGGAGAGGCCGTTAGTTCAAGGTATAACAGAGTTTTCCGACAACTCAGTCAATCTTAGGACATTGATAAAGACTATCCCTGGGCAGCAGTGGAGGGTAGAGCGCGAATACAGATCAAGGCTGAAAAATATATTTGACAGCGAGTCAGTAAGTTTCGCGTACCCGCAGGTCGTCGTACATGCCCCTGGCCATGAAGTTTAAGAGAACAGTATGCAGTTTATGTCGTTAATTGGATAAAAAATATACCCACTCGAATCTCAGCGAGTGGGTATTGTGTTTTTTGGCAGTCCCTAGGGTGTTGGAATTTGCCCCCACACCCCTTTTACGACGGTGCGGGTTTCCGGGGTCTGGTGGCGACGGTGATATTTCCGTTATCAAGCCTGATTTCCAATAGATTTTTATTTCGCCAAAATGCGCGACCTCGATTCGCTCAATGAATATATTGGCAAGCTGACGAAGTTTGGTTTCGTCCCATAAATCATACGCTTCTAGCCCTGCTTCAATTACACCCCGAACGTGATCCACGTCGCTTTGTACGTTGCGTGCGGCGGCTGAATATTTATATGACTGCAATAACGCCTTGCGTTCGTTAAGTTCATGCTGTGTTTCAATGATTTTCTTTTTCGTAAGATCCCGAAGTTCTTCCTCTGTAATCAAGTCCATCAAAGCCGATATTTTCTTCTCCATGAGGGCCACCTCAGAAGATAGGGCTTTGATTCTTTTCAATATATTCTTCCCCTCACCCTTTTCCCATTCCTCTATGGCAGCGGACACCTCTGTCGCGTCTACATGTCGCAAGAATGTTTGCACAAGCTCAGACATCACGCTGCGCTCTAATAGCGACCGGCTTGTACACCATCTTTTATTGCTGCAGGCCGACCCGGAACAGCGATAGCGTGCGGTGCGGTTTTTTGAGCCAGAATCACCATGCATGGCGGCTCCGCAGTATTTACAGAATGTCAACCTACTTAAAATATATGTGTAGCCACTTGTCGACCGCGTGCCCGTTTTCCGTTTTGCAAGCAGGGCGCTCACTCTTTCGTATAACTGCATATCGATTATAGCCGGTGCGCCACCGGGGACAATAACCGCGTTCGGATTTATTTCAGGCACGCCTGTTGTCAGCCTGTTATAACGCCTTTCGCCGTAGGTATATATTCCTGCGTATATCGAATGGTGTGTAATCTCGTGAATTGTAGACACTGCGAACGGCGCGCCCTTACGCGTTCGATAACCCCGCGCATTTAACTGATCAGCTATTTTGCGATATCCAAAACCCTCATCTATCAACTGCCATGCAAGCCGCACAGCCGGGGCCTCATCCTCATTGATTTCTAAGTATCTATGGTCTTTGTATTGCTTACGCTCTGAAAGTTTATATCCATACGGGGCCATTCCGGCCAGATGCGGATGATATCCGTGTTCATTGGCA
>JAUNSQ010000020.1 GCA_030539135.1 Synergistaceae bacterium
GTTTCGTAGAGCTTCCCGTCTTATCTCTCATGGCGACGGAACGAGCCATCATCTCAAAACCACCGGACGTATGTATAGTCAAAGCCCAGAGACCAAGCTCTGAAAGCGGCTCGACTGCGGACGCGACGGTGTTTGGTATATCATGAAGTTTTAGGTCAAGAAACAACTTATATCCGCTGTCTATTATCTCTTTTAGGAACGGAGTTCCGCCAAGTGCGTAAAGTCTCGGTCCGATCTTTACATACGGCGTGGCCCTGTCAAGTCTTTCAAGCAGTTGACGCGCATCGTCAAGGGTCGGCACGTCAAGAGCCATTATAAGACCGCATGTGTTTTTATCCAAAAATAATCCCTCCGATATTATCGCCATATATGATAACTATAACATATTTATAATTTGCAGGACTTCTGCAAAATGACAGTTTCTGATAATAAAAGGACCGCAAACGGCATTCGTCAAATTGAGATACGTCAGCGGCCCTTTATATAATACATCTTAATACAGGATTATAACTCTTCGTCATCCTCCCATATCTTACGTCCTTCAACGTATGTCGCCACCGGCCACGCAGTAAGGGCTATTCCCTCCCATGGACAGCAGCGGGCTTTGCTCTTCCATGTCTGGCAGTCCACGATTCGCGTCCGTTCTTTATCAATGATCGTGATATCTGCGAACGAGCCTTCGTCAAGCCGTCCTAACGTCTGCCATTTTTCCGGAAGGAGCGATGCGGGTGAACTCGTCATCTTTGTAAGGAGAAGTTCGAGAGGAATGTTTGGATAATTCTTCTCCTTATAATCAAGCAGGACCGCTACCGCGCATTCAAGTGACGCGATGCCAAACGGGGCTTCCTGGAACGGTTCGTCTTTTTCATCCATGTGCCATGGCGCGTGGTCCGTAACGATGGCGTTGATAGTTCCATCCTGAAGTCCTTCCCAGAGCGCGGCTTGATCACCAGCGCTGCGCAGCGGAGGGTTGACCTTATAGCGTGAATTATATCCGCTGTTTATTACCGCATTTTCGTTCAGCGTAAGGTGATGGAAGGTCGTGTCGCATGTTACGTCGAGCCCTTCTTTCTTAGCCTGACGGATAAGTCCCAACGCCCCCTTGCTGCTGATATGCGTAAAGTGTATACGTCCGCCCGTCTCTCTCGTGAGCGCTATGCCACGCGCCACGTCTATCTCTTCCGAGGCGACGGGGATCCCTTTCAATCCGCTCAGCGCGCTTACGCGGCCTTCGTGTACCTGTCCGCCCTTGAAGAGACTGACCTCCTCCGGGTGTTCCATAATACGAGGTTCGTCTTTGCCAGTATAAAGAAGGGCCAAACGCAGAAGATTGCTCGTCGCGACGGGAGCGCCGTCGTCCGTGAAAAATACGGCTCCAGCCTCTGCCATTTTCAGCAGCTCCGCCATTTCTTTGCCTTCTCTGTCTTTGCTGACGCAGCCCGCGGGAAGTATGCGCGACGCCTTTGCCGCCTTCCCGTGGCTAAGCACATATTCTACAAGCGACGGCTCGGAGATCGCCGGCTTCGTGTTCGGCATCGCGACTAGGGTCGTAAAGCCACCCGCGGCTCCTGCGTTCGCGCCGGAAGAGATATCCTCGTTCCATTCGCCGCCAGGGTCTCTAAAATGCGCGTGGAGGTCAATGAAACCGGGCGAGAGTATTTTGCCGCCGCCCTCGACAAGTTCCGCGTCCGAGCACGTCAAACCGCTCCCAATTTTTACGACTTTCTCGTCCTCTACTAGCAGAGAATCGTCTTTTAAAAATTCCGTTCCGTTAAATATTTTAAATCCGCTGAATAAAATCTTTCCCATTATCTCGCACCTCCGCCGCAAAGATAGAGAAGCGCCATGCGTATCGCGACGCCGGACCGCACCTGCTCAAGTATCACGCTCTGATGACCGTCGGCGACTTCCGACGCTATTTCCACTCCTCGGTTGATCGGGCCCGGGTGCATGGCAAGCGCGCCCGGTTTAGCGTATGACATAAGGTCTTCGTCAGCGCCCCACCATGTATGATATTCGTCTACCGACGGGAAGAGCCCGTCCTGCTGGCGTTCTCTCTGTATTCTCAAAAGATAGACCATTTCAGCGCCTTCGACTGCTTTCCTCGGGTCTCTCTCATATTTGCATCCCAGCGCTTCAACGTCCCTCGGCATCATTGTCGGCGGCCCCGAAAGAACCACGTCGCAGCCGATGGTCTTAAATCCTATGACGTCGCTGCGGGCGACTCTGCTGTGCAGCACGTCGCCTATCAGCGCGATCTTCTTCCCTTCAAGCGGGCCAAGATGCTTCCATGCCGTGTACAAGTCGAGCAGAGCCTGCGTGGGGTGCGCGTGAGTACCGTCGCCCGCGTTAAGCACGATAGCCCTCTTTAGCTTTGACGCGAGATACTGAGGCGCGCCGACGGCTCCATGGCGCATTACGACGATATCGGCCCCCATTGCTTCAAGCGTCCATGCGGTATCTCTCATCGTTTCGCCCTTCGCCGTGCTCGAACCAGATACAGACCAGTTCACGACGTCGGCCGACAGCATCTTTTCAGCGAGTTCAAACGACACTCGCGTGCGCGTCGAATTCTCAAAGAAGAGGTTTACGCACATTTTTCCGCGGAGGACCGGGACTTTCTTTATCGGCCTGTCCATCACGTTCTCCATGTGTCTGGCCTGGTCGAGCAAGAAATACAACTCTTCTTTTGTCCATGTATCAAGGTCGATGACGCTCTTATGACGCCAGACCATCTGTCCCGCTTCACTAGGCATCGCGCTCACAGATTACCACCTCATCCTTTCCGTCAAGTTCGCTTACTCTGACTTCTATTACTTCATTCTTCGACGTTGGCACGTTCTTTCCGCAGATATCCGCGTGTATCGGCAGTTCTCTGTGCCCTCTGTCGATTATCACGGCAAGCTGGACCTGCGCCGGACGGCCAAGGTCTACAAGGGCTTCTAAAGCGGCGCGCACGGTGCGCCCCGTGTATAGCACATCGTCGACAAGGAATACTTTCTTGCCTGATATGTCTTGAGGCATCCTAGTGCTGTGTACCATAGGCTGTTCAAAGAGTGTGGTAAGGTCGTCCCTGTAGAGCGTGATATCGAGCTCTCCGCATGGGACTTTCACGCCCTCGACTTCCTCGATTATTTTCTGTATGCGCCTTGCGAGATAGACGCCCCTTCTGTGTATCCCGACAAGCATCATATTGTCGGTACCTTTATTCTGCTCCACTATCTCGTTGGCTATCCTACGAATAACCCTGTTAAGATCCTGCGCGCTCATCAATTGTGCTTTTTCTCTCAGTTCAGCCAATTCGCTTCCTCCTTTTAATAAAAAAGAGACTGTCCATTAAATGAACAATCTCTTTGAATAGACAACAACCAATCTTTTGAAAAGACGAACGCAACCTATATTATTTGTTCTCCGCATATCGCTGCCGTTCATTCTTTCCACCCCGCTTAAGACGTTGGGATGATTATACTATTATTTTAGATTTTGTGCAATCGGTTGCAGATATTTTGATCAGATTATTTAATACACGCAAAAGAGAGGGCTTTCGCCCTCCCTCAAAAGTCAAATCAGCAATATAACGTCTTACTTCTTAAGTTCGCCGGAAGCGATTTTAGCGTCAAAATCAGCCGTGATCTTAATGAGCTGTTTTGTAAGGAGCAAAAGCCCGATAAGGTTAGGAATGGCCATCAACCCATTGAGCGTGTCCGAAAGATCCCAGAGGTTCGCGAGCACGCCGGCTCCACCCCATCCGCCAAGGACGATCAATATTATCCAGAAGACTTTAAACGGTTTGAGAACTATTGGGCTCGGATTGTTGAAGAGATAGACAAGCGCAGTCTCGGCATACCAGTACCAGCCAAGGATAGTCGACAGCGCGAAGAGCGAAAGCGCGAGTGAAAGGACTATAACTCCGGGCGTTCCGAGCGTCATTTTGAACGCCGCAAGCGTGAGCTGGGATCCGGTAAGTTCCGGCTGTCCTGTGAGAACACCCGTGCAAAGCACTGTGGTCGCCGTCAGCGTACAGATAACGATAGTGTCCATGAACACTTCAAAGAGTCCATAGAGACCCTGACGTACAGGATGGTCAACTTTAGAAGCGCTGTGAGCCATAGGAGCGGAGCCTAGACCTGCTTCGTTAGAGAAGACGCCACGAGCGACGCCGCGGGTCACTGCGGCTTTTACAGCCCATCCGGCGAGAGCTCCGGGGAGCGCCTGCGGATCGTGGAACGCGCCTGTGAACGCCATGCTTAACGCGCTGGGAAGCGCGTCAATATGTGTAATAATAACAGCAACTGCGCCAATAATATAGAACACGGCCATAAACGGGACAAGATATACCGTAACAGTGGCTATCCTTGTAAGTCCACCCCAAATTACGAGGCCGACGAGAACGGCATGCACAACCGCCGTATAGATGTGCGGGATACCAAACGCCATGGCAATTCCCTCTGTGGTCGAGTTAGCCTGAACCATATTCCCGATACCAAATGAGGCAAGGAAAGTAAATATCGCAAATATGACCGCGAGGAATTTAAGTCCAAGGGCCTTTTCAAGTATATACATTGTGCCGCCGCGATGCTGACCCATGTTGTCAACTTCACGATAATGAACGGCGAGCGTGACTTCGCAGAATTTAGTCGTCATACCAAAGATAGCGGATATGAGCATCCAAACGACAGCTCCCGGTCCGCCAAGGTGCAGAGCCGTAGCGACGCCGGCGATGTTGCCCGTTCCGACCGTAGCCGCAAGCGCTGTCGCCATAGCGGCAAAGGAAGATATAGTACCTTCTTGGTCGCTCTTTTGTCTGATCCTTCCAAGCACTTCTCTAACCATAAGGCCAAAGTACCTGACCTGAGGAACTTTAAGCACTATCGTGAACCATACGCCAGTCCCGACGAGAAGAGTCAGCATCCATGGTCCCCATACTATTCCATTCAGCGTGCTGTTAAATTTCCAAAATACCTCCATGTATAAATCCTCCTTGACTATGCAATGCGTTGCACAAAAATATTACCAAGCTCATGTTAAGTTAGAAGAATACCATTTTTAAAATACTTTGTCTACATTTAGAGCAATACCTTAATAATTATCAGCTGCAATTGCTTTGCGAGAAATGCCTTATAAAAGAACAGAACTACCCAACATTTCATAGTAAGTCAAAGTATTTCAGGAGATATAGAATATAAAATAAATTCTTTTGGATATATGAGATAACCGGCGGGGCTCGTCGGCTCCATATCGCTGCAACAAACAACCGACAATAATAGGCGCGCTATCTAATAATAGTTATCCTTGAATCCACCTTTGGCGAAAGCACCCTGTTATATTTGCTTTCAATATAATCGTCAAACACACTCATATCCGTCTTTTTAAGGTCGACCACCTTGATTTTATCCCATGTTCTTAGAGTAAAATCGGAACCGCATACTGTATATGTCTTCGCGTCGTCGAGCGGTCTGCCGTTGACTTCTACGCCGATAACGCGTTCGCCGGGCCGTATCATCTTCCTGTTCACGACAAGCGCGGGTGTCCTCCTAAGGTTGTATGTGACCCGAAGCCCCGAAACCTGAAGAAACTCTCCGGGGGATGTCCTAACGCTCGGGTCGTAAGAATCGTTGTCGCCTTTCAGCGACGAGGCGGATATCTCAAGCTGCTTTCTTATCTCCGCTCCGGTCGCCACAGCAAGTTCCACAACATCCGCGAACGGCAGCAGGTCCAGCATATCTGCCGGAGAAAATTCTCCCTTTGGTATGACTCGCCCAATACGCAGAGCTCCCCCGTTCGCTATTCCAATATCGGCGCCGCCAAAACTGCGCATGGCATCGGCAAGTATATCGCCCATCGCGTTCTCTCTCGTCCTTGCGGCTTCTTTGCGAACGTCTACAGTATTCGTAAACACGGCCACCGGGTTGCCAAGTTTAAGATTTTTTGACATCCTGTCCATGGCTGTTTTTCCGACGCCGCTTATCCATTTAGTCTCAGGAGTTTTAAGTTCGACCTCAAGGAGCCTCCAATTTGATTTTACAGGGTCAAGCTTCCCACCTTTGACCACTATATCGAACCTTCCGATGTATCGCCCGTCAAGCCCGGCCTGCCCAATAATTACGGGCGATCCGTCCGGACCTGTCACGATGGTCTTGTTCCTTATGGCGTCATGCGAATGGCCCCCGACTATAATATTTATGCCCGCAACTTCCTTGGCGAGTTTTATGTCGTAGTCCAGTCCAATATGGTTGACCGCTATTATGACGTCGACGTTCCTCTCTTTCAATTCGGCGACATATTTCTTTGCCGCAGATATGACGTCCTGTTCTATGGAGAACCCCGTCGGGTCGCTTATCACAGATTTAAGGGTCGGAGTAACAAGGCCGAAGCATCCGACCGTAACGCCGCCCCTTTTTATGATCGCGGTATTATGAAAACATGCGTCCGTGGCTTTGTCGTCAAACGTAATATTCGAGGCAAGGACGGGAAATTTTAGAGTTTTGCCAAGTTTTGCCAGCGTTGAGACCCCTGCGTCAAAATCATGGTTTCCAAGCACGCCGACGTCAAACCCCAACCGCGTCAGGATAGAATATTCGGGCTTTCCAGCAAACGCGGCCCCTTTCATCCCGAGCATGATATCTCCGGCTTCGATAAGGAAAATAGGCGCGGAATCCTGCGCTTTGATTTTCTTTCTTTCTTCCTCTAAAAGCCACAGCGCTTTTGTCATCCCGCCAACTTCCACGGCCTCGTCGCCGCTCGCCTCCCTGTATGGCAGGATATAGCTGTGCGGGTCGTTAAGCATTAAGATGTGAAAACGTTTCTCTCCGTTGTTTCCAGCACAAACTCCCACAAATACAAGCGTTAAAATCGTTACACAGAAACATAGGACAAACTTTTTGCACGAATTGCGAAAAGTCATACAAGATGCTCCCTATCTCCAGACTGAAGATATTTTCGCATATTCCGTCTCATCGTCGATATGTCTCAGCGAGTGGACGAAACAGCGCCCTTTGTCCGACGGCAATTCCTGCGTAAGACACCGCACGCGGGTACGCGGGACTGGGTGCAGGAATTCTCCCTCGACAAACATTGGGGTCATTTTTTCCGGCACATCGTCAGGCACCGTGTCGAGCGCCCAGCTGAAATATACGGCGTGGTTAGTATGGTCGTTGACGTCAAGGTCCTGCCAGCGCACTTTCCAAGTCTCTTCTAACTGCGCCTCCGCAAGCTCCGGGACTTTTACATCCGAGGGGAGTTCTTCAGATACCTGCGTCATAAATGCGGACATCAGCTCGCATTTATCAAGGCGTATAGGGCGCAGCTTAACTGTGTCTATAAGCACCCACCACGCGTAGGCGCTCCCAAGATATTCCCCTGCCGGGTTCCAGAACTTGAACGTACGCAACGAGAAGAGATTGCGAAACGGCTCCGCGTAGGTTTTGATTTTAATCGTTCCATCCTCTTTGCGCGGATATCTCGAAATATCTATGCGATATTTGCGCAGCACCCACGTGATGTTATGTTCTAAAGTCTGGCGCACGGAAAGCCCGTATTTCGAAGCGTCTATATCCGCCATTTCCTGAAACATCTCAAGCAAAACACTGAACTTCAAACGTCCCCTAGGATCTATTCCACTAAAAGGCACCAGATTATCGACTTCAGTCATAATAATTCCCCTTTCGTACTGCCAAATCACAGCTTAAATTATAACATTGCGGCATAGGCCGATATCATTTCTGACTCTGGCCTATGCCGCTTCAAATTTTACTATATACAGCAAGTTAAATATTTTTTAACGCGGCCTTAGCCGCATTGAACTCCGCATCTTTGATACTGTCGCCCCACGCTTCCGCAAGTTTTTCTCCGTCGACTGTGACTTTGACCTTAAACTTTTTAGCGTGGTCGGGCCCTTTGCGTTCTATTGTCTTATAGTATGGAACGTCAGACCCTCTGCTTTGAAAAAGCTGCTGCAATTCTGTCTTCGCGTCGATGACCTCCGACGGTTCGCAGTCGCCCTGCGTCTCAAGGAATTTAACTACGACAGACCTGGCCGCTTCATATCCACCATCAAGGTAGACCGCCCCAAAAACAGCTTCGGCCGCGTCTGCCTCAACGGATTCTGTCGGGCCATTCTTAATCAGGCTCTTGCCAAGTTTGATAAGTGGGCGAAGCCCTATTCCATCAGCCCATCTGGCAAGGCTTTCTTTGCATACAAGGCGGGAACGCAGACGGGTAAGTCCGCCCTCGTCCGTCTCGTTGTGTTCTCGGTAAAGTTTATCTGACGATATAAGTTCTAATACCGCGTCGCCTAAAAACTCAAGACGTTCGTTGAAAAAAGGAAGCGCCGACTCGTTCGCGTATGACGAATGGGTCAGCGCTTCTTCAAGCAGCTTGATATCGGTAAAGTAAAAACCAATTTTATCCTGAAAGTCACTCAGTTTAGCGTCGTAGTCGGCGGAATTTTTCTTAATCTTCATAACGTTCGACGGCAATGACGGCGTTGTGTCCGCCAAAACCGAAATTGTTGATGATGGCGCGTTTAACGTCGGCATGTACGGCGCTGTTTGATACGATATTCAAATCGCAATCGGGGTCTTTCTCAAACTGGTTGATTGTCGGATGCACTATGCTCTTCTCTATCGCCAACAGGACGGCTATCGTCTCTATCGCTCCAGCCGCGCCAAGCGCGTGCCCTATCATTGATTTCGTGGACTGCACCATTACATTTTGGGCGTCGTCGCCTAGCAGCTTCTTGATCGCTAAAGTCTCCATCTTATCATTCAGCGGCGTCGAAGTTCCGTGCGCGTTTATGAGGTCGATGTCCTTAGGCTGCCATCCAGCCTTCTTCACAGCCATATCCATAGCGCGATACGCGCCGTCGCCGTCGGGGTCAGGGGCGGTGATGTGATATGCGTCGCATGACAGGCCGTAACCCTTGACCTCAGCATAAATATGTGCACCTCGCGCCTTAGCGTGTTCAAGCTCCTCAAATAACATGATTCCACAGCCTTCGCCGATAACGAACCCATCTCTCCCAGCGTCGAACGGACGCGAAGCATGCTTCGGGTCATCGTTGCGGTTCGACAATGCTTTAAGCGACGCGAAACCGGCAGTCGCTACGGGCGTCACCGCAGCTTCAGTTCCACCAGTCAGGATAACGTCGGCATCCCCGCGAACAATACAATTGAACGCTTCGCCCATGCTGTTCAGCGATGAAGCGCACGCCGTTACGACAGCCATATTTGGCCCCTTGGCCTGACAGCGTATGGCGACGTACGCGGCAGGCATGTTTGTAATCATCATCGGCACCATAAATGGACTTACGCGGTTTGGCCCTTTTTCAATGAGTGCGCGGAAGTTGTCTTCCAGCGTGCTTATCCCGCCCTCGCCAGTCCCTATATATACGCCGAACATATTCTTATCCAGTGTTTCCACGTCAAGCGCAGAATCCTTTATCGCCATATCGGCAGCAGCCGTGGCGAAATGCAGAACTCTGTCGGTACGCCTGACTTCCTTTTTATCCAGCCATAATTCCGGGTCAAAACCCTTTACTTCCGCCGCAATTTTCGTCACGTGCGCCGAAGTATCAAACAGAGTTATATAGTCCGCTCCGTTCCTGCCCTCTTCAAGGGCTCTCCAAAATTCGTCTTTTCCCAGTCCAATCGGTGTGACCGCGCCAACACCCGTGATAACGACTCTTCTCATAGGCGTCCCTCCATACCCCGCAAAAGGGGCCGTATAAACGGCCCCATAAGGTATCAATTAATCTTCAGCACCAAGCTTTGTCTTCACATAGTTCAATGCTTCTCCTACCGTTGTGAGTTTCTCCGCGTCCTCATCGGGGATCTCGATATCGAACTCTTCTTCAATTCCCATGATGAGTTCTACGATATCAAGTGAATCGGCGCCAAGGTCTTCCACAAAGGATGCCTCCGGCTTGATCTGTTCCTCCTCAGCGTTAAGGCGATCCATTACTATTTCCTTAAGCTTTGCCTGAACTTCTTCCATCTTCATTACAACTCACCTCCTTTCAAAATTATATACTGTATCGTCTCAGATTTGTATAGCCTTATGCTAAACAGCATAAATATTACATAGTCATCCCGCCGTCTACGGCGATGACCTGACCATGTATATACGACGCTTCGTCCGAGGCGAGAAACGCTACCAGAGACGCCACGTCGTCCGGCGTGCCCTGACGTCCGGCCGGTATATTTTTCAACATCATATCTTGGATATCGCCGGAGAGCGACGACGTCATATCTGTGCCTATATACCCCGGAGCGACGGCGTTTGCCGTGATCCCGCGCGAACCGATCTCACGGGCGAGGCTTTTTATAAACCCTGTCATTCCAGCTTTTGCAGCAGCATAATTGCACTGCCCAGAATTTCCGATAAGTCCGGTAACGGATGACACCGCTATGATACGGCCGTAGTGTTCCTTCAGCATTGGGCGTACAGCTTCCTTCGCGCAGTAGTACAAAGAGGAAAGGTCCGCCGATATAACGTCGTGCCAATCTTCGTCTTTCATGCGCATAAGCAGGTTGTCCCTCGTTATGCCGGCATTGCATACAAGTATGCCAACACCGCCAAGTCTTTCGCTGACTTCTTTAAACATTTCAGTGACCTCGGCATGAGACGAAACATCCGCTTTGACCGTTATTGCTCTGCCGCCGTTTGCGGAAATTATGCCTGCAACTTCCAAAGCGGCTTCCACGGAGCGGCTGTAGTTTACGGCTACGGCGCAGCCCTGTTCCGCAAGTTTAAGAGCTATAGCCCTGCCGATGCCGCGTCCTGCGCCAGTAACTAGCGCGATTTTTGTCCCGCTCATCATTTTGTTTCACCTCTCAAAAAATTAGCCGCGGTGAGGAGCCCCGCGGCGTCAGCCACAGGATAAGGCCTCTTGCCGTTGCATATCTTGCGTACAAGACCTGATAGAACGCTTCCCGGACCAAGCTCTATATATCCGTCCGTTCCGATGCCCTCAATTGTGAGGACGCTCTGAGACCATAGGACTGGAGAAAATGTCTGAATAAAAAGGGCTTCTTTTATATCATCGACCTTCGTCAGAGCTCTCGCCGACGCATTCGCTACGATTGGGCATTTTGGCTCTGCCCATTTTATCTCTTTGAAAGCCTCTTTAAGCTTGTCTGCCACAGGACGCATAAGCTCACAGTGGAATGGCGCGCTCACTCGAAGAGGTACTACCTTGTAACACCCTTTGCCCTCTATGATTCTGACTGCGCGTTCCACAGCCTCGGTATGTCCTGAAATAACGACCTGCGTAGGAGAATTCACATTTGCCGCTTGGCATATCTGCCCCTGCGCGGCCTCGCCGCAGACTTCGCATACTTCGTCAAGAGTCATGCCGACCACTGCTGCCATCTGACCAGCGCCGAAAGGCACGGCCTCCTGCATAAGCCCACCGCGTAAATTGACAAGACGGACCCCATCGGTAAGCGATAGCGTTCCCATCGCGACCAAAGATGTATATTCTCCGAGGGAATGCCCTGCCACACAGCATGGAGTGAGTTCCATGCCAAGTTCTTCGCCTAACGCCTTGTACGCCGCGACGCTTACGGTGAGGATAGCCGGCTGTGTGATAGTAGTCTGCGCAAGCTGTTCCGGCGTGCCGTTGAAGATAATGTCGCTCAAGGAAAACCCCAAGGCGTCGTCAGCTTCTTCAAACACGCTCTTTGCAGACTGGTAATTATCGTAAAACTCCCTGCCCATACCTGGACGCTGCGCGCCCTGGCCTGGGAAAATCAACGCATATCTCATTCTGCAAACCTCGCTGCTTTCTTTGTCTGTTCGACCGCCCCGTTTATTATGTCCTGAATAATATCGGAGGCTGGTTCGATTTTTTTAACAAGCCCTGCGGACTGCCCAGCCATCAGCGACCCATATTCGATATCGCCTTCGACGACTGCGGCCCTCAGCCTGCCTGAGCCAAAAGCCTCTATCTCCTCAGACGGGGCCCCCCTTTTCTCAAGTTCTTCGAATTGCTTTGTAAATTTATTTTTGAGCGCGCGGACAGGATGTCCAAGCATGCGCCCCGTTACTGCCGTAGCTCTTTCATTCGCCTTTACGATTTTATCTTTATAATTGATGTGTACGTTTGATTCTGTCGAACATACAAAACGCGTCCCAACTTGTATACCTTCCGCGCCAAGCGCGAACGCCGCGGCCATTCCGCGCCCATCGGCAATGCCGCCCGCCGCTATGACAGGTATATCTACGGCGTCAACTATCTGGGGGACGAGGACCATCGTATTTATCTCGCCAATGTGCCCGCCAGCCTCGCTGCCTTCGGCGACTACCGCGTCTGCGCCCTGCTTTGCGGCCCGCTCGGCATAGGCGGCCGAAGCTATGACGGGGATCACGACAGTACCGATAGGCTTTAGCCTGTCAAGTACCTTTCCAGGCAATCCCGCTCCCGTTGTTACCACCGGGACATGATATTTCGCGGCTATTTCAAGAGCGTCGTCGGCAGTCGGCGAAAGCATCATTAAATTCATTCCGAAGGGTCTATCCGTAAGGCTTTGAACTTTGATTATCTGCTTTTCCAACGCCTCCGCCGGCATATTGGCCGCGGCTATTATTCCAAGCCCTCCGGCGTTGCTTACCGCGGCGGCAAGGTCAGCGTCGGCGACCCAAGCCATCCCGCCTTGAATGATTGGATATTTGATTTTTAAAAGTTTTACGATCCTATTGTTTTCAAACATTATTAGATATCACCTTATCGTCTTTCACGCTTCGTACATAAGCGCGCCAAATGTCATTCCCGCGCCAAAAGCGGCAAAACATACCTTATCTCCGCTTTTGATTTTATTATTCTTAACAGCCTCGTCGAGCGTTACTAACAGCGACGCCGCGGACGTGTTGCCGTATCTTTCCAAATTAGTCGGGACTCTGTCAGCGGAAATTTTCAACCGCCTTACGATGTCGTCAATTATCCTCGCGTTCGCCTGATGAAGCACCCATAAATTTACCTGTTCTACATCTACGCGAGACTCTTTGCAAAAATCACTGATAAATTTTGGGAGGTTCCTGTTCACATATTTAAATACGTCGTTGCCTTTCATGCTAAGCTGCTGGAAGGAATCGTCCGAAGGGACAGCCATTATGTAATCAGCCTTCGTGCCGTCGGAAAACAGTTTCGCCGCCGTAAACCCGCCGGCGCCGTCTTCGGAGACCGACAGCAGACACGCGCCAGCTGCGTCTCCAAACAGTATGCAGGTCTTTCTATCCTTCCAATCCAGGATATCTCTAAAACGTTCGCATCCTATAACAAGCACATTGTCCCAAATCCCGGACGCAATTCCAGAGATCGCGGTTTGCATCGCCGCCAGACTGCCTGTACACCCCGCCTGCACGTCAAACGCGCCGGCATCTACCGCACCAAGCCTGCTCTGAACTTTGCACGCCATCGGTGGGAATATCGAATCCGGCGTGTTTGAAGCCACGATAACCATGTCGATATCTTTATTTGACATGCCGGAATTTTCCAGAGCGTTTTTAGCCGCCATATATGCAAGGTCGGAACACTTCTCGCCGTCCGCTGCGAAGTGTCTTTCTCTTATTCCGGTCCTCTCTGATATCCATTCATCACTTGTATCAAGAAAATTTGTAAAATCTACGTTTCTCATTACTCTTTCCGGGATATAGACGCCAGTCCCGGAGATCCTTACGTTTCTACCTCTCAACAACGTCATAAAACTTCATCCTCGACCGCGATAGCTTCCCTTATCCTCTCTACTCCATGATGCTCAACAAAGTTCGCCGCGGAAAGTATCGCGAACGATATTGCGCTGCGTTTTGAACGGCCATGCACCTTGATGACGGAGCCGTTTACACCAAGCAATGGAGAACCTCCTACCTTTTCCCAGTCGAACCTTCCCAGTACGCGTTTCATGGCAGGCCACATAAACATAAGGCCTATCTTCGGCAGGAGATGGTGCGTATACTCTTCCTTAAACTGATCTTTCAGTAATTCGCCGAGCCCCTCGCCAAACTTGATCAGGATATTGCCGCTGAACCCGTCACAAATGACTACGTCGGATATTCCATGAGGCAGATCCTTACCCTCGGCATAGCCCTGATAATTGAGGTCGCTGGCTTTGATAAGTTCGCGCGCGGCGCTGATAACTTCGTCGCCCTTTGTTATTTCTTCCCCGTTGCATAGAAGACGAACTGAGGGGTTCTCCACGCCCTTGAACAGTTTCATATAAATAGAGCCCATCTGGGCAAATTGGAAAAGGTTTATAGGTTTACACCTGACAGTTCCGCCGACATCCATCAACAGTGTAGGCCTGTTAAGGACTGGCAGGACCGCGCCAAGTCCTGGGCGATCTATCCCAGGAATTCTGCCAAGCAGTAGCACGCCGCCGGCCGCTATCGCCCCGGTGCTGCCTGAGGAAACGATGCCGTCAGCCTCCCCTGAACGCACCATTCCAAAACCTATCACAAGGCTGGAATTTTTCTTCCTGCGAATAGAAAGCGACGGCGAGTCATTACAATCTATGACTTCGTCGGCGTGTACGACTGAAAGTCTGGAACGAACGTCAGCCCCATACTTATCTATTATTGGAAGTATCTTATTACTATCGCCAACAAGCGCGACAGACAAATCGGGATTTTCTCTGCACGCCATAATAGCTCCGTTACACGGTTCTACAGGCGCAAAATCGCCACCCATAGCATCGACTGCTATCAGCATATTTTTGCCTCCAAATCTTTTCTCTCACAATCGTTCGTAGCGACCACGACAAAACGCCCGACAAAAATCTCTCTGTCGTGCGCGCTTGAATGGACGCTTATCACATACTTGTTTCCCTTGTGAACGCCAACCTTTGACCTAGC
>JAUNSQ010000152.1 GCA_030539135.1 Synergistaceae bacterium
AGACTCGCGGCATATGGGGCGAGATGCAGCTTGGTACGCTGCTTGAACAGATGCTGACCCCAGACCAGTACGAGATGAACACAGCGACGAAACCCGGAAGCGCTGAGCGCGTGGAGTTCGCGATATCTCTGCCGGGTGCGGATGACGAGACCGGTAAAGTCCTGATGCCGATAGACTCCAAGTTCCCGCTTGAGGACTATCAGCGGCTTGTGACCGCATCCGAGGCGGGAGACGTCTCGGCCGTAGCCGACGCGCAGAAGGCGCTCCGCATAAGGGTGCTCGACGAGGCAAAGATGATACGTGACAAATATATAGAGCCGCCATATACGACGGATTTTGGGATACTATACCTCCCGATAGAGGGGCTTTACGCCGAGGTGCTGCGCATCGACGGACTTTGCGATACGATGTCGCGCGATTTTCGCGTCGTCCCTGCGGGCCCCACTACGATAACGGCGCTTCTGAACAGCTTGCAGATGGGATTTAGGACGCTTGCGATAGAGAAGAGGTCGAGCGAGGTCTGGATGCTTCTTGGCAAGGTCAAGACAGAGTTCAACAAGTTCGGCGACGTGCTCGACAAGACTAAGCAGAAGATTGACCAGGCGGGGAAAGAGCTTGACCGAGCAGGTGTTCGGACGCGAGCTATCTCAAAAGCTCTGAAAAATGTCGAGGGGCTGTCGGTGGAAGACGGCGACTTCGGCGATGACGCGCTACAAGATGGCGAGGGTCAATAATAATTGCATTGCAATAGTCTTGATGTGTATTGAAATATATTGACATTGTGTATAAATATCAATATAATATGCTAAAAGATAAGCTGGAAAGGAGCTGCTAATATGGCCCAGACAAACGTAAATATAAGGATGGACGAAATTCTCAAGAAACAGTTTGACTCCTTTTGTTCTGATATGGGGTTGACCATGACGACAGCTTTCACCGTTTTTGCAAAGAAGGCAGTTCGGGAATATAGGATACCTTTTGAGATCGGAGCAGAAAAACCAAATGAAGAGACCGTAGCTGCTATTCAGGAAGTACAAGAGATGAAAAAGGATCCATCGATAGGCAAAACGTATACCGATGTAGATGTAATGATGAAAGAGTTGCTTGTATGACATACAAGATAAGGCCCACGGCAAAGTTTCAAAGAGACTTGAAGCGTGTGCAGCGGCGCGGATACGATATCTCGCTTTTAACAGAAATCATTAAGAAAATAGCGGCCGGCGAGCGGTTGTCTGAGATGAGAAGAACAAGGATCACTTGTTAAGCGGCGATTACATCGGATGTAGAGAGTGTCATGTTGCCCCCGACTGGCTTTTGATTTACGAAATTGTGGAGGACACGTTGATATTGTATCTAACAAGAACAGGAACGCATAGCGATTTATTCTAAAAAATATTAATTTTCGTGAAACGAGAACAGAGACCGAATTAATGCAATTAGGTCTCTGCTGTTTTTATTCCGTCATGAAATTTTTGTTTTTGCTGTAGAGCTCGGAGGCGCGGAAATGCTGCCGCGACGATATGCCGTCGCGCAGGCTTTTTGACAGCAGGTTTATCTCGAACACGTCGGGTATGCCAGCGAGCATCCTTATGCCGAGCCGCGCGTACTCGTCGGGCGTGGAGGTCAGAAGTTCGGCAAGCTCCGGACATTCGTCGCGCGAGTTCTCCGCGCGCAGTCGGAGACGCATGCTGACAAAACACATTATAGCTTCTTCAAGCGGCGAATCGAATTTTTTCGCGCTCTCCTGAGCGTCCGCCAGCGATGCGGCCGCGGACGGCAGGTCTCCGTCCTCCGCCTGATAAAACGCGGTAAAGGATGCGGCGGCTGTCCGCCCCCATAATTCCCCTGTGTCTTTCGCCAGCCTGTACCCATGCATGAATAGCCCCCGCGCCCTGATGTGGTCCTCCATAGCGAAAGCGGTGCGTCCGTAGTGTACATATAACCATACGGAACCTGGATAATAGTCGTCGCCCAGTATGCCGATGGCCTTCTTGAAGTGTGAACAGGCTCCGGCATAGTCATTATGCTGGCGGCATAGCCTGCCATAGTCGTAGTTAGCCGCGGCCGTCTGTATTCTGGCGGCTAAGGTACGAGGCTGCTTTTCAAGTTCCTCCGTCGCCTCCAGTATATAATAACTGCTCTTGTCGTAAGCTCCTTCAAGGCAGAAACAGCACGCGCGCAGGCGCTGGAACTGTGCAGTAAGCAATGGGTCGCCAAGCCTTTGTAGGAGCTTCATCCCGGCTATTGAGTATCGTTCCGCCAGCCCAGTCGACTGCCGGTATATGGCAGACGCAGCCAGCATATAGCAAGCGCGAGTCATGGCGGCGTAGTCCGGGCGTTCGCCGTAAGCGGAACTGAGGTTTCCTAACAGTTCGGCTCCCTTGGCGAAGTCGCCGCGGAAGAGGGCAATGCGTCCGCGAATAAGGGTCAGTGCGTTTTCGATAGACGGGATTTCCGTTTGGCATGCGCTGTCATCGCCGTGCAAAGATGAAAGTTTGCACAGTGCGTCCTCAGCTTCCTTTTCCAGCACGTCAGCGTGGACGTATGGTATGTCCCCGTCGAGCGGAAGGATCGGAAACGGTTCGCAGCTGCGTGAGCTTTCAAGCTCTAGGGCGTTTATCTCGTGCCTGAGGGCTTTGAGCTTTTCTCCAGCCGCATCGAAATGGAAAGCTATGCGGCGGCAGCTGCGCGAATTCTGTACGAATGCCTTATCTGCGGATAATAGCTCCGCTATCTTCAAATGGAGCGGTTCGCGCTTAAAAACAGCTAAACGTCCGTAGACCGCGTCCCTTATGTCCTGATGCGAAAATTTATACGACGTCCTGTCGTTAGAGCTTTCTTCCACTATCAGCCCAAGCCGCAGGAGTTCACCCGCACCCTTCGTCAGGTTGTCGCTGTCTTGTTCCGCTAATTTAAGCAAGATGCCGCACGGCGCGCTTTGAGGGAAGAGCGATATCAGCTCTGCCGTGCGGAGTGTATCGGCGTCCAACCCGTCCAAAGCCGAGAGGGCAGCCCCCTTGTTGTCCGCCGATGCATCGTTGGATTCGGAGGCCGGCTGCGCGATGTTGTTCCATTCGTCCATGATCTCCTGATAGAGGGCGGAGGTGCTTTCTATAGGGTCGGTCGCTAGTTCGTCGGCAAGCTGTTGTTTCAGTTGCTGGTATATCTGGGCCGCCTTTGCGTATTGCTTCGCCTCTCTGTGGCATGTCATCAAAAAGGAACTCGCTTCTTCATCCAGCGGATCCTCGCGAAGGTATTCCTCCGCCAGGCTGATCGCTTTTGCCATGTCGTCCGATTTGAGCGCCTCGCGGGCGAGCTTGGATATCACCGAGAGGTATTGGCCTCGCAGCTTGTCGCGAGTCCTTTCGAGCCATTCCTCGTATGAGAAAGCGTGCTTGACCGAAAAGCCCTGAAGGAATTGGCCTTCGTATGCCGAGACGTCTCCGCCTTGGACGAACAGGTCGTAGTCGCACACATATTCGCATGACGGGTTGA
>JAUNSQ010000153.1 GCA_030539135.1 Synergistaceae bacterium
TTATAGTCCACACGGGGATATGTAAAGGAAAATTATGTTCATTAGTATTGAGATATAGAATTTTTGAATCTTTTACTGCGGAAAGTTCATTTTTATGATACGCAAACGATGGCAGTCCACAAGATAATATACCAATAGAACCGGCCTATAACTTGGTATATCCGCATCGTCGAGTGATATATATCAAGTCAGTGAACTAAACTGAAACATCTCATTGTGTCAGGGGACAGTCACACATAAAATTTGTTTCCTCAAATTTCAACCGTAATTGTCGTTGCATACAAAAAGCGCCGCCCTTTCGGGCGGCGCGTATGGTATCGCGATTTCTACCACTTAAGTCCGTTGACAAAGATGAGCGCCAGCGCCACAGGGGCTACGATGCGGCATATCCAAAGCCAGATCGTGTACATGGGGAAGACAAGCTTCCCATTGTCTGTAATCTCAGCCTTAGCTCCGTCGGTCCAGAACCAGCCGACGAAGATGCAGATGAAGATAGCGCCGAGCGGCATTATCACATTGTTCGTGATAAAGTCGGCAGCGTCGAGGAAGCTCTTGCCTGCGATGTTGATCGGCACAGCCCCCTGCGAAAGGGCGGACGGAATGCCAAGCAGGGCGATGAGGACGCCGAGGACAAGGGAGGCCTTCATGCGGTTCATCTTGAGCTGGTCGATTCCATAGGCAACCGTGACTTCAAAGAGCGAGATAGCAGAGGTCAGAGCCGCTATGAAGAGGAGCATAAAGAACGCGCATGAGAAGAGAGAGCCCATCGGCATCTTTGCAAAGACCGCGGGCAACGTGATGAACGTAAGTCCTGCGCCAGCTCCGGCTTCGATTCCAAAAGCGGCTGCGGCTGGGAAGATGACGAGGCCGGAGAGGAACGCGACAAGCGTGTCCAGGCATACTACATATCTGACAGAGCCGGGCAGATATTCGTCCTTGGAGATGTAGCTTCCATAGGTGACCATGATGCCCATAGCCAGCGAGAGCGAGAAGAAGCCCTGACCAACCGCCGCGAGAATGGCTTCGCCAGTCAGCTTTGAGAAGTCCGGTTTGAGGTAGAACTCAAGTCCAGCGCCTGCTCCGGGGAGCGTTACGGAGCGAACGATAAGGATAAGGATTATCGCAAAGAGCGCCGGCATGAGAACCTTGCAGCTCTTTTCGATACCGCCGCTGATACCCTTGCAGACGATACCCACAACGATGACCATTACAAGGATATGATACGCGACAGCCTGAACGGGGTTTGCGATAAAACCGACGAACGCGTCGGCAGCCTTGCCCGCCTCGGCAGCGGCCATAAGCCCGCCAAACGATTTAAATATGTAGGCGAAGGCCCAGCCCGCTATAACCGCATAATATGAAAGAATGACAAACGCGCAGATGAAGCCCATCCATCCTACAATGGGCCACACGCCGCCGCCGAGCTTGCGGAACGAACCTACAGCGTCGAGCTTGGCGTTGCGCCCAATGGAGAACTCTGCAAGCATGACGGACATGCCGATAATGACTACAACGGCAAGATATACGAGAACAAAGGCGCCTCCGCCGTACTTACCCGTGATGTACGGGAACCTCCAGATGTTGCCCAACCCTACAGCCGAGCCGGCAGCGGCCATGATAAAGCCAAACTTACTGCCCCACTGCTCTCTGTTTTCAGACATACGAAACCACTCCTTCTATGATAATTAAGCCAGATGGCCTAGTGTGAAACGGCAAATTGTATACCACATTGAAATTGAAATAACAACTTTCTGACAATTTACATTCTCAGCTGCCATTCAGCAAAAAGATACGTTTTTAAGGCCGAAATGCATTTTTCCTGGTTAATTACATACTAGCCAAGGGACTAGAGGTAAGAAAAGACGAAAAATACAAAACGGGGACGCCCAGCCAAGGACGTCCCCGTAATTTGTTACATTGGTTTACGTTAATTCAATTGCTTGTTGATTCGGCGTATGTCAAGCGCCCTCCCGGTCTCGTCGTCAATATCTATTGATACAGCCTGGATGCGGACGCCCTCGTCACAGATGTCAAATTTGCACGGTGTTCCGTACAGAAACTTCGGCATTACAGATTTTGCGGTCATGCCTATTATGCCGGCATGGCCGCCAGTCATCCCCGCGTCGGATATGAACGCGGTTCCGCCCGGCAGGACCTCTTCGTCAGCAGTCTGAACATGGGTATGAGTACCGGCCAGAGCGGAAACCCTGCCGTCCAGCCAGAGCCCCATCGCTCGCTTCTCCGACGTAGCCTCGCCGTGAAAATCCACGAATATCGCTGGAACGTCAGTGGAACCAAGCAGTTTGTCAGCTGTGCGGAACGGGCATTCCAGCGGAGGCATAAAGACGCGTCCCTGAAGACACATCACCGCCAGCTTTGCGCCTCTGGCGTTCTCATAGACGCCAATACCGCGCCCGGGGGTACCGTCAGGGTGGTTGGCGGGGCGAAGTACGCGCGGTTCCGAGTCAAGCAGAGGAATAAAGTCCTTCTTGTCCCATATGTGGTTTCCGTTCGTCAGGATGTCAATTCCACAGGAGAAGAGCTCGTTCATGACCTTTTCGGTAAGCCCGAAGCCGGCCGCCGCGTTTTCCCCGTCCGCTATCACAAAATCGAAGCCGCCGAACTCTTCCCTCAATATGGGCAAAGCCCGGGCTGTCGCTTCACGCCCGGGCCTGCCGCAGATATCTCCGATAAAAAGTATTCTCATTCCAGACGCCTACTTGGCGTAGTCCACGACTCTGGTCTCCCTGATAAGGGTGACCTTTATCTGGCCAGGATAGCGCATCTCTTCCTCGATCTTGCGCGCGATATCGTAGGCGAGCTTCTGCATCACACCGTCGTCATTGACAGTCGGAGCGACAGCCACACGGACTTCGCGCCCCGCCTGAATGGCGAACGCCTTGCTCACTCCGCTGAAAGACTTGGCTACCTCTTCGAGCTTTTCGAGCCGTTTGACGTACGCGTCAAGGCTCTCGCGGCGAGCGCCGGGGCGCGACGCGCTGACGGCGTCAGCCGCCGCTACGAGAACGGCGTAGATCGTCTGCGGTTCTTCGTCCTCGTGGTGCGCGGCTATAGCGTTGACGATATCTGGAGCCTCTCCGTACCTCTTGGCGAGGTCCGCGCCTATTTTGGCGTGAGGTCCTTCAATCTGGTGGTCGACTGCTTTGCCTATATCGTGAAGAAGTCCGGCTCTGCGCGCCTTAACTTCGTCGAGCCCCATCTCGGCCGCCATGATGCCGGCGAGGTGCGCTACTTCAAGGCTGTGCGCGAGCGCGTTCTGACCGTAGCTGGTACGGTAGCGGAGCTGTCCGATTATTTTGGAGAGCTCTCCGTTCATGTTCTTGACACCGGTCTCAAGCAGAGCCTGCTCGGCTGTCTCAAGTATCTGCGTCTGTACATCCTTCTCGGCGCGCTCGATAATTTCTTCTATGCGTGCAGGGTGGATGCGTCCATCTACGACAAGCCTTTCGAGCGAAAGGCGGGCAACCTCGC
>JAUNSQ010000154.1 GCA_030539135.1 Synergistaceae bacterium
AAGCATAAAAGTGTAGAAATCCGCAGGATAAAGTCTGCCCATTCTAAGCCGCAGAGCCTCGGCTTCATAGTATCTGCCAAGCTTATCAAGCGCCCTTACGCGCCAATATAACATACGCGCCGGCCTCGGAGCCAGACGGGAGAGATATTGACAGCCCGACCAACAGTCCAGCGCGGCCTGCGCGTCGCCGGCCCTCCATGCGCGCCAGCCGTTGTTCCACGCGCTGTCGACCTTTTCGCGCGCCGCGGACATAACGACAGGAGCCGCTGTGAAAGCTGCGGTGCAGCAGAGCAGTAAAATTATTAAAAATAGTCTATTGCGGCCGCGCGTAAATTCGATTAACCTTACTAACAGGTTCTTCGAAGGCACGGAGGTATTATTTTGCATAACGATAACCAACCTTACGACATTAGTCATGAGAGTATCCGCCAGATGTCGGACAAAGTCAAGAGACATTACGCTAACGAACTGGGGCGAATGGCAAGAGAAGCCGCGGAACTTGAGATATCCGTCACGCCCAAACCGGGCCTCGTCGATATATCAGGCCCCGGATGCCACGACGATATGGACTATGAATTATTTATGAAAAGCTCCGCCGCGCTCGCCCCCTACTGGCGGCTTCAAGCGTCAGCCGGACTCAATTCTCTTACAGGCGCGGTCGCTATGCGCGAACTTGTCTCCGCCGGGAAAGAGATGGAGGCTTCGATGTTCGCGGCTACAAACGGAGTCAATACGCACAAGGGTCTTATATTTCTTCTCTCGCTGCTGCTCTACGGGGCCGGATACTGTCTTTCGAACGGAGAAGAGATTACCGCCGCCAACATCTCGCGCTTCGCGTCGCTCCCGGTGAAGGGCGGCTCTCGCCGCGCGCTTCTGTCGCTCAAGGACAAGCCGGCGTCAGAGCTCACACACGGCGAAAGGCTCCTCCTCGAACATGGCGTCACAAGTATCCGCGGAGAGGCAGAGAGCGGATTTCCATCTGTCGTTAAGGCAGGACTTCCAGAATTTTCGCGTGTCAAGGGCGGAGGGGGAGGCGTGGACGGTGCGGGCATATCGTCGCTGCTCGCCATCATGGAAATATGCGAAGACAGCAACGTGATGCACAGGGGCGGTTATGATTTTTGGAACGGCGAATACAAGGAACTCGTGCGCGGCGCGCGAGAAGCATACGACCCGTTCTCGGGCGACACTAGCCCAATCGTGGAGCTTGAAAATAAATTTAAGGAACGATGGATAAGTCCGGGAGGCGCGGCCGACCTTTTATGCTGCGTGATTTTTCTGCACAAAGTTATAAATTCTCCTTGTCAACAATAAGTTTTTGATGTATCTTTTAGTGAAACACATATACATTAGATGAAAGGATGTCTTCTATCATGAGTCTTGGGAACAGGATCAAATCTCTTCGCAAAGCACACAATCTCACCCAGCAGAAGCTGGCCGACAAGGTCGACGTCAGCAGGATATATGTTCAGGCGTTGGAAAGCAACCGCAGGCTTCCGTCGATGAAGCTGCTCCAGCGGCTCGCCCCTGCGCTCGACGTTGAGGTCAACGACCTGCTCATGGATTTCTCCACGCAGGAGAAGCCAGGGCGCGTCCAGCTTGAGTCGATGCTCGACAATGGAGAGCTGGAGATATGGTACCGCAGCAAAAAGCTCACTGACCGCGAACTCCACAGGGTTTATAAACTGATCGAGGCCGCGCTTGACGACTGGGACGCCGAGGACAATTCGGCAAAGTCAACGTCAAAAAATTAGCTCCAGTTGGAAGACATCTTCGAAGACCTGCCGATCCCTCCCGAAGCCATCCCCAATTGGGCCAAAGAAGAGGGGAAAGACTGGCAGCGCCGCAGTGAATTCGACATCCTGACTAAGGCTGAGGAAGCCACAGGGCTGTCTATAGAATTGAGATACGAACCTCTCCCCCAGGGCGTCTGGGGGATACATATCGTGCGCGGCGAACGCGGACGCATATATGTCAATTCGCTCCTGCCGCTTATATGGCGGCGCTTCGCGATATTTCATGAAGTATATCACCTGCTCAACCACACAAAGGGAGCCAGCTTCTGGAGCCACACGTACAATCCCATGGAAAGCTTTGAGAACCGCGCGGACACATTCGCGTGGGCCGCGCTGTGGCCCGAGTGGTCGGAGGGCGATTACGCCGACTGGTCATGAGAGCTCTGCGTAAATTCCCGTTTTTCCTTCCGTTCGGCGGATGCCGCGGACGCTGCGTGTACTGCAACCAGCGAGCGATAACCGGCTCGAGCGATATTCCGTCGCCCGACGCGGTCCGCAGCGCATTAGCCGCCCTCACCGAGCCCGTTGAAGTATGCTACTTCGGCGGCTCGTTCTGCCGCTTCGGCTATGACGCCGTCAAAGATTATCTTGACGCGGTCAATGACTCCGCTCCCAACGGAAGCCGCGTTCGGTTCTCGACATATCCTGGAGACTTGAGCGACGACAGGCTGCGCGACATGGTCCTCTCGCATCCCATCGCGTGCGTAGAGCTAGGCGTGCCGTCACTAGACCCTCATGTCCTCCAAAGCTGTAAGAGAGAGGCGTGCCCCGGGGCCATTTTGGAAAATATCGTTCAGCTTCGCGACGAGTGCGTGACGCTGGCGGTCCAGATGATGATAGGTTTGCCGGGGCAGACGGTTGAGAGCAGCATTGGAGACCTTCGCGCCATTGCGGAGCTAAAGGGGCCGCTCGACTGGCAGCTCAGGATTTATCCGTGCCTCGTTATCAACGGCACGGAACTGTCCCAAATGGCCAAGGACGGCGATTACACGCCGCTTACCATTGACGAGGCCGTGAACTGGGGCGGGGCGTTTATGGATGAAGCGTTCTCCCTAGGCTTCACTCCAATACGCGCAGGGCTGCAGGAGTCGGAGCTGCTCGCCTCCGAAGTTCGCGGAGGCCCGCACCACCCGGCTCTGGGTGAACTTATCTTCAGCGAAGCTATCGCAAGACGCCTTTTTCGCCAATCTCCAAAGGGCCCTTGGATCGTGCCTTCATCACAAATATCAAAATTCACGGGGCACGATAATTTTGGGCTGCGCCGTCTGGCGGAATTATCTGGCATCGACATAAAATTGGCGCGGTCACGTCTCTCTGTCTTCCCCGCTTAACACAACAGGGTATTTAACTCTTCTTTATTGCTGCACAAACTTATTCACAAAAAATAAGCATTACTGCTAATGACATTCTGTTCGTGAATTGACAGAATATATACAAATTTGCTTTATGAGGGAAGTGCCTCCTTTGTACGCAAGAGAAGACATTATTCGTTTGTTCGATAAATTTAATGGAAGCAAATTCTCCGCTAAAAATAGATTTTTACGTTCCGCCACGTGGCTTGCGTCGGCGGACGACAATGGGTTCTTGACCTCGGATGGCGTTGGCCGCCTCGTAGAATTGGCGGCCGGCGGCGTCGGCACAGTAGTAACAGGCTTCGCTTACGTCAG
>JAUNSQ010000021.1:0-10153 GCA_030539135.1 Synergistaceae bacterium
CAATGCAGTATTATCTCGACTCAGCCGTGAAGATAATAGGCGAAGAGCTGGCACGCTGCAAAGCATCAGCCTAGCCATCGTCGAGCCCAAACTCATAACGCAGAGCGCCGTCGTCCATAAATTTGTCGAACGGCATGTCGGCGCGCATCTTTCCGCTCTCAAGCAGCACGACCCTTTTGCATACCCGCTTGGCAAATCCAAGGTCATGAGTCGCTATTATCATGCTCTGACTCAGCCCCGAAAGATATTTCGCGAGCTCCCTGCTCGCGCGTATGTCAAGGAACGACGTCGGCTCGTCCATTAGTATCGTATCCGGCTCCATCACGAGGACGCCGGCAAGCGCGACAAGGCGTTTCTCGCCGCTAGACAGCCTTGAGGTCATGGAGCTCCTTAGCCTTTCGACGCCGAGCGTAGCCATGACCTTATCCGCGCGTCGAGCGGCCGCCTCTTCGTCCATCCCATAGCTCATGGAACCGAAGGTCACGTCCTGCATCACGGTTGGCATAAAGAGCTGGTCGTCGGGATTTTGAAAGACAAGGGCCGTCTTCCTGCGCGCTTCGGCAAGATTTTTTTTCTCAACACGCATGCCGTCTATGAAGACGTCTCCCTCCGACGGCTGTAGTATGCCGACCATCGAGAGCAAGAGAGTCGTCTTGCCAGCGCCGTTCGCACCGAGCAGCGCGATCCGTTCCCCGTGCTTGACAGTTAGCGATATGTTGTCGACGGCTGGCACGGCATCCGATGGGGCATATTTCACGGATAGATTCTTGACCTCTATCATTCCAATATCATTCCAATCGTCACCCGATGAACTTTCCAATAAGCTGGCTGATGTTGCATACGCGCGGAACGAGGATGAGCGCGGCCACGGCTCCTGTCAGCAATACGCCTGATGCGGTCATTGGCGCGGCCCTTCCGATTGAAGACGCTCCGTTGAACCCGCGGCACTTCATGGCCGCGTAGACCCTCTCAGCCCTGTCGAACCCTCTCAGTATCATCTGTCCTAGAAAACTTCCCATATCTCTTAGGCGCACCCCTCCCTGCTCCGCAGAGCGCAGAGAGTACGCGCAGTACATCTTTGAAGCTTCCTCCAGCAGTACGGATATATATCTATACGTTAGGATCAGCTGCAGACCGATGATCTCTGGAACGCGCATTTGTACGAGGCTGCCGTGTATTTTGACGAACGGCGTGGTCGACGCAAGGAGCAGCGCGGCAAATACTGTCAGCAGAGTCTTGATGATGAGCGAAAGACATGACAGCATCCCGTATGTGACAGTAATCGACGACAGGTAGAACGCAGGTTCCCTATTGAAAAATATATTCCCAAGCCCTGCGGCTGCCGCGAATGGCAGCGCAAACGCCGCGCGTTTCAGTAACGGGCCGTAGGACGTGCCAGACATGGATGTTGCGATGGCAGGAAAGAACAACATTGGCACAAGCCTGCTAATGCCATACCTAGGAAACGACAAAACAACTAAGATATAAAAGAGCGTCAGAACGACCTTTGGTGTCGGATGTATCCGATGTATGACGGAGTCTTCTGCTGCAAGCTGCTCCATCCTTCCGAATATATCGGCCGCTTCGCGCAAATTCGCCATTAAATGCTCTCGTCGCCAGCCGTCAGCTGTTCTTTCTTCTGTGGAAGGCTATCGCGTATCCGACGGCTCCTGTTATCACGAGGACTATTGCGCTGCCTACGAGGCCGGCCGTCGCTGTTCCGACGTTCGCGCTCTCCACGCCGCCGCTTCCAAAAGCGTAGTCCGGCATGAACGCCGTCGCGCCTATGATCTTATCCATAACATCATACACGGCTCCGCTGCGTACCAGCTCCGCCGTCCCTGCGACTCTCTCCATCGACCACTCAAGCCCGTCGGGGTAGGATGACGCGAACAACGAGAGACAGCAGCCTGCGAGCAGCGTCAGAAGCGCGAACGTGACAACCAGCTTCTTCATAGGAGCCAGTCTCTCCACCCTTTCGCCTGCCTTCGCGTGCTCAAGTATCTCCGGTCTCGCCTTGTACACATAGCACAGCGCCATCGAGGTCACGACGCCCTCTACGAACCCGATTGCAAGGTGTATTGGCTGCATTAGCAGGAGGAACGTTGAGAACGGAAGCTCGGTCACGCCGGAGGCAAATGTTTCAAGCACAACGCATAATGCCCCGAGCTGTAATCCTAGGACTGTGGATAGGATGGAGGCTGCCGTGATTTTTTTAGCGTTCAGTCCGCCTTTGATAAAAGGACGGAAAACACAGCAATAACCGAACATACACGCGCAGACTCCCATGTTGAAGATGTTGCAGCCAAGAGCCAGCAGTCCTCCGTCTGCAAAAAAGAGCGCCTGTATTAGGAGTATTATTGTCATTGTCAGCAGCGCTGGATAAGGGCCCAGTATCGCGGCCAGGAGGATGCCGCCGCCGATGTGCCCGCTCGAGCCGGTGCCTGGGATGGTGAAGTTTATCATTTGCGCCGCGAACACGAACGCTCCCATGACGCCCATTAAAGAAATATTCTTTTCATCAAAATCATTATCGTTAGAAATCTTTCTAAGCGAGTACCCGATAATTGATAGCGTTACAGCTGTCATTGCCCCTCCAATAGCCGGAGAGAGCAGGGCGTCCGCCATGTGCATTTTATTTTCCCCCTTTGTTTATCTGGTTCATAGTCTCGTCCCATATTTCTCTAAATGGATGGGATGAGCTTGCTGCTGCTTGAGCGACCGACTCGTATTCTGGTTTTGCGCGGCGCACCCCGTATCCCTCGGCGTATTTAACGCGTATCGTGCCGTAACGCGTATCGACCTGTCCTTCTGACGGGGTAAGGATATATCTCAGACAACGTCTGGTCCTCACACCGTTGGTCGTTGTCTCGCGCAGCAGAATGGCGGCAAACCGCTGCTCGTCCTTCGGGCGGCACATTACAGTCAAGATCGTGCCAGAGCGTCCCTTTTTCATCGTTGCGGGGACTATGGTCACGTCGAGGGCTCCGTCTTTCATTATCTTCTCTGCCGCATACGCCAGAGCTTCCGCCGTCATGTCGTCGATGTTGCAGCAGAGTTCTATGACTTCGTCGCGCTTATCGGTGGATGCCTCGCCCAGGAACGCACGCAGACAATTTGCTGCGGGGTATTCCTTTTTGCCAACGCCGTATCCGACTCCAGATATCGTCATAAGCGGTGCGGAACAGAACTTGTCAGCGAAATGTGAGAGAAGCGCGGCCCCTGTAGGCGTGCATAGTTCGCCCGGAATATCTCCTGCATAACACGGGACGTCCTTCAGTAGTTCGACTGTCGCTGGAGCCGGTACAGGCAGTACGCCGTGAGCGCATTTTATCTGGCCGCTTCCCACCCTTACTGGCGAGGCTTTGATCACGTTGGGGGCGAGCATACCGAAGGCCAAAGAGACGCCGACTATATCAGCCACCGCGTCAAGGTCCCCCACCTCGTGAAAGTGTATTTGCTCTGCCGGAATTCCATGAACGCGCGATTCGGCCTCCGCCAAAGCCGTGTATACTTCAATCGCATTCTTCTTAACGTCGTCGGGTATGCCTAAAGAGCATATCTTCTCTTTGATACCATCGAGAGACGAATGGCTGTGTCCATGGCGGCCTTGTCCGTCGTGTGTATGTTCATGGTTGTGAGTGTGTTCGACGTCGCTTTCCTCTTCGTGCCCGCATATCGACACGCTTATGCGTGTTCCAGTTATCCCACAAGTCTCTGCTTTCTTTGCTGAGACCTTGATGCGTTTGTCCAGCTCGTTCATCATGCTGAGGAAAGCCTTTTTATCAGGCAGCAGTTCGTAGAGCGCGGACATTAGCATGTCTCCCGACGCCCCCATATTGCATTCGAGGTAGAGTATTCTCATTTAGGTCCCTCCATAAGATTTATTCTGTTTGCGAGAAATCCGGCCCCAAAGCCATTGTCAATGTTGACGACGCTGACGCCTGACGCGCAGGAGTTGAGCATCGAGAGCAGCGCGGCTACGCCGCCGAAACTTGCCCCGTATCCGACGCTTGTCGGCACGGCGACCACCGGGCAGTCGACCAAGCCTCCTATAACGCTGGCAAGAGCTCCCTCCATACCAGCGGCCGCGACGACCACCCGCGCGGATATCAGAGTGTCAATATTCCCAAGCAGTCTGTGCAGACCTGCAACGCCGACATCATAGAGCCGCGTGACACGGCTGCCGAGGACTTCCGCAGTAATGGCGGCCTCTTCCGCGGCAGGCATGTCGCTCGTGCCGCCGGTGGCGACTACGATATTCCCGACGCCCTGAGATTTTTTACGCGCGACAACGCCAATTTTGGCGATGGGGTGGTATTCTATATCGAAATTCGAGAGAAGATCGGCAGTCTCCTGGGAAATGCGGGTAACTAAGATATTTTCGGCTCCATTTTTTAACATCGCGCTAACGATCCCGGATATCTGCCCCGATGTCTTCGACTGTCCGTAGATAACCTCGCCCGCGCCTTGGCGCAGCCTCCTGTGGTTGTCGATTTTCGCGTAGCCGATATCCTCAAACGGCGCGGTCTTTAATTTCATCAGGGCCTCTTCAGGCGTAATACTGCCGCTTTTAACGTTCTCAAGCAGCGCAAGTGTGTCGTTTGAGCCGTTCATAATGTCATCTCCGTTCGGTGGTGCGCGGCTTTGGGTCAAATTCCGCGTCCGTGAAAAATTGTTTGAGCTTATCCAATACCTCGCCGTGCATTTCGTAGAAGCGTGGCATATCTTCTTCCGCAAGTTGGAGCAGCGCGGATGTTCCCCGTACTCTTACGCGAAAGTCCGAGAATCCCATCACGAAGAGGGCGTTTTCAGCGTCTTCCACGTGCCTCAAGTCCTCGGCTCGTATCCGCGTTCCCGCCGGGATACGCGTTGCGAGACATGAATACGCTGGTTTATTCCACGTCGACAACCCTGCATCCTTAGACAGCTTTCGGACCTCTGCCTTTGTTATGCCGCATTTCCTTAGTGGAGACAGCACGCCAATCTCACGCAGCGCCCTCATGCCCGGACGTTCCAGTTCATCGTCGGAGGCGTTTGTCCCGTCTATTATCAGCGTGTGTCCGTCCGCCGCTGCCCGCTCCAATATTTTCGAGAAAATGAACAACTTGCAGTGGTAGCACCTATCTTCCGGGTTCGACGATATCTCGATATGTCTGATGATATCCGCCCCAACGACGACCAGCTTCGCAAAGAGCTCGTCCGCCGTCCGCCTCGCGTCCGCCTCTTCAAACTTTGGCTGGAACGCCGTTTTCAAATAATATGCCGTGTAGTTCGCCCCGTATTCTTTAGCGGCCCACAGCAACAACGACGAGTCCGTCCCGCCCGAAAAGGCGAGGGCCCCGCTTGGGTGCCCGGCGAAGAATTCTTCGAGTGTCATTTGGTATTTGCCCCCTTACAAAAACAAAAAGAAGGCATACAAAATTGTATGCCTTCTAGCATGTTTCGCGTCTTCTGACGCTTTTATCCGCGTATAAGTTTTATATATCGACCGTTCTGTTGCAGCGGCGCTTCTGTGCCGATTTTTCCAGTCGATATTATATCATATCATAGCGCCGTCTGCTGGTTATAATAAATTACACGGCAGTTTACTCCATAAGGAGTCATGTTTGTAAAGTGGTCTTCGCTTTCAAATCGAAGAAGCCATAGCAGTCTAAAATTAACAAGCGTTACCTTGTTGTTTATTATTGTTGACTAATCAACGAGTAAACTATACCATAAGGTACAGTCGTATATGCAGTGAAAAGGAGGCAGAGAAATGGTTTGGCCTTTTATGCGCCCTGCGCGCGCGGACAACAAACATAGCGCGTTCACATTAGTAGAGCTGCTGATAGTGATAATAATCATCGGCGTGCTCTCCTGCTTAATAATTGTTGGAGCGGAAGCTGTGATAGAGCAGTCAAGGGCTGCCCGCTGCCTCAACGACCGAAAGATACTTGAGAGAGAATTCGCGATTGCGAAGGCGAACGACCCGAATTTTTTCGATACTTATGACGCTACAAAGATTTTCAAAGGAAAGAATCAAGACGAAATATGTCTGTCAGGCGGTCATTGTTCATGGGCGCTGCGCGATAGTGAAAGAGCGATAGATATCTTATGCAATAAACACCCGGACTACTCTTCTTTTAAAGAATTTAAAATAGGCGACACTTATGAAGTTGGCGACCTAATGTATTCACATGGATTTGTTTTTGAATGTATACGGGCTAACACCACCGGTACTACGAGTCGAACGCGAGACCCGTCTTTGAGATCCAATAAATCAACATGGAAAGTGATAGGCTTCGTTGGCGATGTATTAGAATATTCCTCCACAGTACGTTACGAGGTGGGGATGAAGATACCGTACAAGGGTAATATCTATATCCGTAAAGATTTTAATTTGGTCGGCGGTCAGGTGCCAGAGTATGACCCTCCACGGGACTCCGATTACTGGACATATGTAGGGCCAGCCACGTCACCATGATAAGAAACAGGAGGCATACAAATTTTGTATGCCTCCTGTCATTTAGCGTCAGCTATCTTGGTGTGAATATTATTATTTATACATCCAAGTTTTGTACGGATTTGCCGAACTGCTCGATAAACTCGCGGCGCGGAGCTACGTCGTCGCCCATGAGTATCCCGAAGAGCTCATCGGCCTCGACTGCGTCGCGTACCTCGACGCGCTTGATGATGCGGTTCTCGGGGTCCATCGTCGTCTCCCAGAGCTGCTCTGCATTCATTTCGCCAAGCCCTTTGTAGCGCTGAACTTCGACCTTCTTGCCCTCGGCGTTGGCTTGCGCGTCCCTCATCTCTTTTTCAGTGTAGCAGTATGTCACGTCCTTGCCCACTTGCACGCGGTAGAGAGGCGGCTGCGCTGCGTAGAGGTAGCCCTTCTCGATTATCTGGGGCATGTAGCGGTAGAATAGCGTCAGCAGCAGCGTGCGTATATGCGCTCCGTCGACGTCGGCATCGGCCATCATGAATATCTTATGGTAGCGCAGCTTGTCTTCGTTGAAGTCGTCGCCTACGCCGCAGCCGAGCGCTAGAATTATGTTGCGTATCGTGTCGCTGCTGAGTATCTTTTCAAGGCGCGCCTTCTCGACGTTGAGTATCTTGCCGCGCAGGGGAAGAATTGCCTGGAACGTCCTGTTGCGCCCCTGTTTGGCGCTGCCGCCGGCGCTGTCTCCCTCGACGATGTATATCTCACATTCAGCCGGGTTCCTGTTGGAGCAGTCGGCGAGCTTGCCGGGGAGCGTGAGCCCGCTCATTATCGTCTTGCGGCGGACGAGCTCTTTCGCCTTCTTAGCGGCCTCGCGAGCCTGTCTCGCGCGGAGTGCGCTCTCGACTATCGGCTTGAGTATCTCGGGGCGGTCTTCGAGCGCGTTCTTAAAGCCCTCGTAGACGAGCGAGTCTACGATGCCCTTAACGTCGCTGTTGCCGAGCTTAGTCTTCGTCTGCCCCTCGAACTGCGGCTCCATGACCTTGACGGATATGACGGCGGTGAGCCCTTCCTTGAGGTCGTCGCCGGACAGGTTCGTGTCCTTCTCTTTGAGCAGCTTCATTGTGCGCGCCTCGTCGTTTATCGCGCGCGTGAGGGCCGTGCGGAACCCCGCGACGTGCGTACCGCCCTCTATCGTGTTGATGAGGTTGACAAAGCCGTAGAGCCGTTCGATGTATGTGTCGTTGTACTGGATCGCGACTTCAAGAGCCGTTTGGTCCTTCTCGCCGGAGATAGTGACTGGTTCTTTGAAGAGGACTTCCTTGCCCTTATTGAGGTATTCGACGAAAGACGAGATGCCTCCCGGATAATGATATGTGCGCTGTTCTTTCGTCGCCTCGCGCTTGTCCTCGAAGTTTATCGTGATGTGCGAGTTGAGGAACGCGAGCTCGCGCAGGCGCTGCTTCAATATATCGTCCTGATATGTGATGTCCGTGAATATTTCAGTGTCGGGCAGGAACTGTACCTTTGTGCCGCGCAGCTCCGTCGCCCCTGTGACCGTGAGGCTGGTGACCGGTATGCCGCGCTCGTAGCGCTGGTGATGTTCCTTGCCGTCGCGCCATATCGTCAATTCGAGCCATTCTGACAGAGCGTTGACGACGGATACTCCGACGCCGTGGAGCCCGCCCGAGACCTGGTACGCGCTCTTGTCGAACTTTCCGCCCGCGTGGAGTATCGTGAGGACGACCTCAGCCGCGGATTTTCCTGATTCGTGCATCTCCGTTGGGATGCCTCGTCCGTTGTCGACGACCGTCACGCTCCCGTCTTCGTTGACGGTGACGTTCACTGTGTCGCAGAAACCGGCGAGGGATTCGTCGATGGAGTTGTCGACTACTTCATATACTAGGTGGTGGAGTCCACGGGAACCTTGGTCTCCGATATACATTCCAGGGCGTTTGCGGACCGCCTCGAGCCCTTCAAGTACATGTATATCCTTCGCGGTATATTCCGTGTCGGAGGGCAGGTTGTCCGTGTTCATAGGTATATCCATATTATCCATTTATAGAAAACTCCTTCCATTTGTTTCCAGTTCGCGGCAGAAAGCGAGATAGCGTCTCTTGAGCGTAACGGGCGTGAGCGACGAAATTACGGTCGAGCCGTCCCTTTTCAAAATAACGGAGCCGCGTTCGCCGCGGTATATCATGGCGACGTTCTCCAAGCAGACCAGCTTTTCGCCTTCCATGGGGATGAACATGCAAATATCTCCTATCCGCTCTCATAAGCCTTATAATTATACCATTAAGAGCGTTTATGCGCAGCGGATAGGGCTGCCGAATTGAGGGGCAAACCATGAAAGAATTGTATATACTCACAAACTCGCCTGGCGAAGTCTCGGGCTGGGTCAAGCCGACCGCGAACGCGATTGCCGACGCAGATATCGGTGCGAATGTCACGCTGGCCGTGCTTCCGTGCCCATACGCGAGTGGTATGGAGAAGCGCTATGGCGAGGAGATACGCGGCGTCGACAGCGCGATGACGTTCAAATCGCTGTGGAGCTTGTCCGCGCCGAAGACAGGGCGCAGGCTTGTGCTGCAAATGGGCGGAGACCCGATGTTCGGCGCGGCCCTGTCAGCTAAGTTCAGGGCGAAGTGGACGATATATACGGCGCGTCCTCGCTGGCGTTCGCGCGTCGACCACTATTTTGTCCCGGACGAAATGGCCGCCGAGCGTTTTAGAAAGGCTCGCATAGCCGAGAACAAATTTACTATGACCGGCAACCTGATGTTCGACAGCGTGCCCGAATGCGCGCCGCGCGAAGAGCTGAAGAAGAAGTTCGGCGTGCCCGAGGGCGAGGAGATAATATCCTTTCTTTCGGGTAGCAGACCGTTTGAGTATCGCACGGGCGTAGGGATATTCGTCCACGCTGCGATGAAAGTCCTTGACAGCGCGAAAAATTACAACGCCTTTCTGCCCATCGCGCCGACCGTGGACGAAGGGCTGCTCGAACGTGGGCTCGAGGACGCGGGGCTTCAATGGGTCGGCGAACGCCCCGAAGAGATATTATGGAACGGGCCGGGCAGGATAAAATTCATCAGGGGGAACAGCTTTGAGGCGATGAAGGCGTCGAAGCTCGCGGTCGCGCTCCCGGGGACGAACAACCTGCAAATAGCGTCTCTTGGCGTGCCGCTGCTAATGGTCGCTCCGCTCAACGAGGCGGAGAACATCCCGCTCGACGGTCTGCCGGGGCTTATACCACTATCCGTTCCGGGGGCGAAGAAATTGAAGCGTAAACTCGTGATGTGGTTCAACTCGCGCGAGGAGTTCGTCTCGCTGCCGAACAGGATAACGGGTATGAGTATAGTCCCCGAACACAGGGGGATAATGACGCCGGACATGATCGCAGATCTGGTCCTCGACCTTCTTGGTTCGCCGGAGCGTCTGGAGAAGATAACGGAAAATTACTCGCGGCTGTCGTTTGAACGCGGAGCCGCGGCAAAGATAGCATCTGTCGTTGGGGGGATGCTGAACTGACGAAGAGGGCTCAGTCCGACTCTTCTTCGTTCTCCTTCTCGGCCTCCAACGCGGCGTCCTCGGCCGCTATCTCGTCGAGATAAGACCGCCACACGCGCAGCGCGAGATATGACGCGGCTACTCCGCTGACGAGTCCGACCGCTATGACGAGGGGCTTCTTTATCCCCATCATATAGCTGCCAAGTCCGCCAAGCGCGT
>JAUNSQ010000021.1:10163-14256 GCA_030539135.1 Synergistaceae bacterium
CCAAAACATAAAATCATAACAAGGATTCGTTTTTTCATACGCATGATTGTATTGGCAAAACGATAAATGTCAAAAGAAATTTTTGTAAACGCGCGGATTTTTTACGGCAAACACGCCGTTGCCGCTTTTCATCGCCGCGTTTTATGATAATATTAATCAGTTAAATATATAAGTTTATCTATCTTGAAAATTTTTCACGGCGCGGGCCATCCGCCGCCGCTGATAGCAGAGAGGCAAGTGTTACTCATGGTTGAGAAGCAGAACATTCCGTCGTTCGACCTTAAAAGGAATTACGCGCGGGTAAAAGACGAAATAAAAGAAGCGGTCGATAAGGTACTCGACTCGCAGTATTTCATACTGGGGCCCGAGGTCGAAGCTCTTGAACGCGAGATAGCGGGATACCTCGGAGTAGATAAGACGGTCGCCTGCGCTTCCGGCACCGACGCCCTTGTGCTTGCCATGATGTCTCTCGACCTCGAAGAGGGCGATGAAGTCATCACGACGCCCTTCACGTTCTTCGCTACGGCGAGTTGCATAACGCGCAGCGGAGCGAAGCCCGTCTTCGCGGACGTCGACCCCGTCACATACAACATCTCACCGGAAGAGATACTCAGCCACATCACGCCGCGCACCAAGGCCGTGCTGCCGGTACACCTTTTTGGCCAGATGGCGCGCCTCGAAGAGATAACGCCGCGCCTCGCCGCGAACAACATAATGCTCGTTGAAGACTGCGCGCAGGCGATAGGCGCTCACCGCATGATAGGCGGGAAGATAGCGAAGGCCGGCTCCGTCGGAGACGTCGGATGCTTCTCATTCTTTCCGACCAAGAACCTCGGATGCTACGGCGACGGCGGAATGGTAACGATCCCCCGCGACGCCGAACGCGCCGCGCGTATAAAGAGCCTCCGCGTGCACGGCGAGGGCAAGACATACTTCCACGAAGAGGTTGGCATCAACAGCCGCCTCGACGCGCTGCAGGCCGCGATACTCCGCGTCCGCCTCCGCCACCTCGAAGAGTGGACGGAGGAACGCCGCATGGCCGCGGAGCGCTATATGCTGCTCTTCGGTGAAAAGGGGCTGCTCGATATGGTCACGCCGCCGGCGGAAGAAGCTGGCAACAGGCATGTATATCACCAGTACGTCGTTCGCGCGAAGAAGCGCGATGATTTGCAGAAGTTCCTCGCGGAGCGCGGTATAACGACACGCGTCTACTACCCGCTGCCGCTCCATCTCCAGCGCTGCTTCTCGGAGTTCGGCTACAAGAAGGGCGACCTGCCCGTATCTGAAATGCTCGCCGACGAAGTCCTCGCGCTGCCGATGTACCCAGAGCTTCGCGCTGAGGAGCAAGAGCGAGTGGTGAAGGAAATTGCGACATTTTACAGAGGACACAACTAGACTGACTATATTAGACTTTTAAGCAACTACAAAGTTCTGACGGAGGTTGATAGCAATGATGTACTATCCTTTTGATTCGACGTTTCTTCTGCTCATCCCCGCGATGATTTTCTCAATGTGGGCGCAGTACAAAGTCAAGAGTACCTTTGCGACATACAGCGAAATAAGAGCTCAGCGCGGCGTCTCGGCTGACCAAGTCTGCCGAGATCTGCTGGACAGGGCCGGACTCTCAAGCGTGCGTATCGAGCGGATAGCCGGTCAGCTCACGGACCACTACGACCCGCGTGACAAAGTCCTTCGCCTCTCGGATTCGGTGTCCGGCAATTCGAGCATAGCGGCCATCGGCGTCGCGGCGCACGAATGCGGACACGCGATACAGGACAAAGAGGGCTACACGTTCCTGCGCTTCCGCAACGCGATCGTCCCCGTCGTCAACTTCAGCTCGATGCTCTCGATGCCGATATTCTTCATAGGGCTTGCGATGAGTTCGCTGAACCTGCTGAACATTGGCATAATACTTTTCGTCGGCGTGTTGGTGTTCCATCTCGTGACATTGCCCGTCGAACTGGACGCCAGCTCGCGCGCATTGAAGATGCTCTCCGACACCGGGATGCTCGTCGGCGATGAGATAGGCGGGGCGAAATCCGTGCTCAGCGCGGCGGCTCTGACTTATGTCGCGGCGCTCGTGATGACTATACTCCAGCTCGTCCGTCTGCTCGCGCTTCGAGGGTCGCGCAGAGATTAGGGAAATCGTGTACAATTTACGGAGGCGGCGCTGTGCTGTCTCCGTTTTATAGTGTTTTAGCAACGTCAGAAAATTATTGAGGTGATAGTTTCACATGAGAGGCATTGAAGCCGCTCTTCAAGTCTACGGTGAAGTCAGGGAAGGCGCGTTTGCAGCCGAGTCCCTGAGGAAGCTCTACACGAACATAGCGCCGTCCGACAGGACGCTTGCCGCGACGCTCGTCTATTGTACGCTGCGCAGGCAGGGTCTATGGAAGAATATACTGTTCAAATACTGCAAACGCAATGCGCGCGAGCTGTCACAACTCACGACCGACGCGCTTGTCGTCGGCATAGCCGGTATAGTCGAGCTTAAATATTTCGCGCTTCCGGTGCTCATCAACGCCGTAGTCCAGTCTGTCAAATCAAGAGGCGACGAGAAGGATATCGCCCTTGTCAACGCGGTGCTCCATACCGTGGCGGATGAGGCGAAGGATTTTCTCCTCGAGCTGAAGAAGAGCGGAGCGCTCAGAGACCAAGCCCTCTACTGGGGCGTGCCAGGATGGGTCGCGGCCCAGTGGTCGAAGGACACGTCGATACCCGAGGCAAAGAAGCTCGTCCGCTCCATTGGCATGAAGACATACCTCTCGCTTCGCCTTTCCCGCGGCGCGGACAGGGAGAAATTCCTAGAAGATTACCGCGCCTCCGGGCGCAAGGGATGGGCGTCGCCCTTCCTTGATTCGTCGGTGCGCACTCCGGCGAACCCGTACCCTATCGACCTTCCCGGTTACGGCGAGGGAGTTATAACGCCACAGAGCGAGTCGTCCATCTTTGTCGGAGAGACTCTGGCGAAAAAATACAGGGGCGGACCACTGCTCGACATGTGCTGTGGCAGAGGCGTCAAGACAGGGCAGATCGCGGATCTCCTGCCCGACGCCCGCGTCGAGGCTTGGGATCTGTCGGAGCCGAGAATCAAGTCCGCAAAATTTGAAATGATGCGTATGCACGTCGAGGACAGGGTGAAGTTCAAAGTCGGCGACGCGCTCGCGCTTGAGCCTGACGAGCAGCCGCAGACGATACTGCTCGACGCTCCGTGTACGGGGAGCGGCACATGGGGGCGCCACCCGGAGGGGAAATGGCGCTGTACTCCGGAGATGGTCACGGAGACCGCCGCGCTCCAGCGTAAACTGCTCGACCGCGCCGCGCTGCTCACGGCCCCGGGCGGGACGATAGTGTACAGCACATGCAGCGCGTTCAGGGAAGAGAATGAGAAGGTCGTCGCCTATGTGATGACGCAGCATCCCGAGCTCGCCGAAGTACATGTGGAACGCGCGCACCGCCTGATGACCAAGGGCAAGCCCTACGGCACAGTGATATGGCCCGGGCTGCCATGGGTAGACGGCTTCTATCTCGCCGTCCTTTCAAAACGCAAATGACCTCTGGAGGTATTTATCATGAGTAAGATCCATCGCTGGGGAATAATAATAGCTTTTGTAGTCATACTTATCTGCGCCTGGATCGGCATCAGGGCGGTCTTCGTTGAGGAGAAAAACGCCTCGGTACCGCTCGTGGTCGGCATGCCTCTAGTCGACGCCGTCGATGAGCTGCAGAAACAGGGCCTGCTTGCGAAGGTCGACAAGATAGACTCCCCCGAGGCGGCTGACACCGTCATCTCGCAGAACCTCTCCGAAGGCCAGAAAATAAGCAGAGGCAAAGTTATCCTGCTCAAAGTCAGCAAGGGTGGCTCGATAATACCTATCCCCGACGTTCGCGGGATGAAATTTGAAGATGGCATCAAAAGGCTCAGCGAATCCGGCTTCAAGGTCAGCAAGATAATCCGCGTGACCGACAAGTTGAAACCCGCAGGCTCGATAATAGCGCAGAACCCTTCCGCGCCCCAGACAGTCCCGTCAAATACGATGCTCAGCATCCTTGTGAGCGCGGGAGCCACAGAGGGCAGCACGTTTGTCCCCGT
>JAUNSQ010000022.1:0-2847 GCA_030539135.1 Synergistaceae bacterium
TCTTCTTCGGAAGCAATTATTTCATTTTGCATGGCGGAGTCCTGCACGCCCAGTCAAAATGTGCGTAGTTCTTCACAGCACATGCTTGTCAGCTCGCGACAGGCCATACAAGACAGTATCGCGCTGCTCCGACAGATGGAAATTGCGTGTGCCCGCCCTATTTTAAGACCACATTATATCAACGAAAAATAATTTGATAGGGAGCTTTGGCAGATGAAAAGAAAAATTTTGCTCGTTGATGACAATAAAATTGAACTTGAAATGCTGACGCTGTTTCTGAAGGACGAATATGACATTCTCACGGCGGACAGCGGAGAATCGGCGCTCGCCGTGCTTGGGAAAAAATATCTGACGATATCGGTTATAGTGCTGGATATTGTAATGCCCGGCATGGACGGCTACGAGGTCATGGAAAGGATAAAGAAAAACAGCCTGTACGCGCCGATACCCATCATCGTCGTCACAGCGCTCGACGATATAGAGGCGCACGAGAAGGCGCTGGAGTATGGGGCGAACGGCTTCATCTCAAAGCCGTTCAGCGGTTCGATGATACTTCATTCCGTCCGCAACGCCGTTAAGCTGCGCGAGACGTCCGCGATCGCGAATATGTATAGGAGAGACAGGCTGACGAACCTCTATAACCGCGAGACGTTCTTCGCGGAGGTCGAGAGGACTGTCAAGCGCAATAGGCCGGGCAGCTACATCATTTCCTGCTTTGATATCGAGAACTTCAAAGTCGTCAACGACCAGTACGGAACGGAAGTGGGCGACAATGTCCTACGCCATGTCGCCAACTGTATATCCCTGTTCGTCAACAGGGTGGGCGGCACTGTATGCCGCTATACCGCGGATAAGTTCGCTATGCTGTTCCCGGAAGAATACAAAGATTCTGATGAGATAAAACTATTCCATAGGGACGCGATGACGCCTCCATGTATCAACCGCCCCATCCGCATACGTATCGGCCGGTACCTCGTGAGCGACTTTTCGCTCACGCCTAACGCGATGCTCGACCGCGCTATCTTGGCGGAGGGTTCGATCAAGGGCAGGTATGACACCTATATCGCGGACTACGACGATTCGATGCGGACGAATATGCTCTATGAACAACAGATAGTCAACGAAATGGCCGGCGCTCTGAGAGACGGCCAGTTCGAGGCATGGGTCCAGCCGCAGTACAACCACGCGACGGGCGCGCTGATCGGCGCGGAGGCCCTCGCGCGCTGGCGCAGGGACGGGGAGATAGTCCCGCCGTGCGATTTTATCCCGATATTTGAACGCAACGGATTTATATATGAGATGGACCAGTATATATGGAGGCAGGTCTGCATCAACCTGAGACGGTGGCTCGACAATGGGAGGACCCCGCTGCCTATCTCCGTCAATATTTCCAGATACGATTTGTTCCAAGAGGATTTCCTCGACGTGATCTTCGGGCTTGTCCAAGAGTACAGGCTCTCTACCGACATGCTGCGCCTCGAGGTCACGGAGTCTGCGTTCGCCGAATCGACGAACACGATAATAAACGTCGTCAATAAGCTGATAAAACATGGATTTACCGTTGAGATAGACGACTTTGGCAGCGGCTATTCGTCGTTGAACACGCTGAAGGATGTCCCGGCGAGCATCCTGAAACTCGACATGGGGTTCATCGAGGACAGCAGCGATTCAAATCGCGGCGGGAACATCCTCGAATCAGTCGTGCGCATGGCGAAGTGGCTGGGAATGTCCGTCATCGCCGAAGGGGTCGAGACGAAGGAGCAGGCGGATTATCTGAAATCCATCGGCTGCGGCTATATACAGGGGTATCTTTACGCCAAGCCGATGCTGCTCGACGAGTACGCGATACTTTGTAAATCATCGGATAAGGAACCTGAACTGAACAAGCTGAAGACCGTCGATACGTGGGACAACGACTCTTTCTGGGATCCGAAATCGATGGAGACTCTGATCTTCAACAGCTACGTCGGAGCGGCGTGTATCTTTGAATACAGCAACGGCAAGTCGGAGATACTGCGCTGCAATGATAAATACAAGGAGATATTCACCGGAGATTTCGCCTATGATTTCACCCGCACAGGCGTAGACCCCTTGATCTATCTCGACGAGGATAATAAGGCGATAGTGTCCGCTAACATCCAGAACGCGATAGACACAAAAGAAGAGTCCACGTGCGACGTATGCCTCTCGAACGGCAAGGGGCGCACGATATACCTGCGCTCGTCCATCAGGCTGATCGCGACGACCGCCGACAGGTATCTGTTCTATTGCGTGCTTACGAATATGTCTGAGATGATGGACGCTATGGATAAATTACGCGCGAAAGAAGAGCAGAAACGCGGGAGTAAGAGCAAAAGTTAGGCGATATTCGGATATTTACGGCCAATAAGAAGGCTCCATGGCGGTTCGCCATGGAGCCTTCTTATCTATATAGCAGCGCGTTTTATGACAGCGTCATTAGCCGCAGCACTTTCGCATAATGTCAAACAGCATATCGTTGTCTATCGGTTTGCCTATGTGACCGCTCATGCCCGCGGACATGGCCTTGGAGACGTCCTCTGCAAACACGTCGGCGGTCATGGCGATAATGGGGACGGACGAGGCCTCTGGGTGTGACGATGCGCGTATCGTCTGCGTAGCGCTGTAACCGTCCATCTTTGGCATATGGATATCCATAAGGATGGCTTTGTACGTTCCGGCAGGCGAGGAGCAGAACATATCCACGGCTTCCTGTCCGTCCCAGGCTTCGTCTACCGTAATATCCCAGGACGAGAGGATGGCTTTGGCGATCTCCATATTCATCTTGTTGTCCTCGGCCAACAGAACGCGCGCGCCAGCGAAATCACA
>JAUNSQ010000022.1:2857-7395 GCA_030539135.1 Synergistaceae bacterium
ACCTCTTCCGCGTCCGCCGGCTGCTCCATGCGCTCAAAGTCAAGGTCGATCTTGAAGGTAGAGCCGACGTTCGGTTCGCTCTCTACGCTTATCGAGCCGCCCATCAGGTCAATAAGATTTTTTGTGATGGAGAGGCCGAGCCCCGTGCCGCCAAAGCGCCGTGATATAGTTGAATCTTCCTGCTCAAACGGCTCCCATATCTTAGATATGAACTCTTTGCTCATTCCAATCCCTGTATCTGTGACCTCAAAATGCACGCGGGCCGTGGATTCCGTGGTCTCTGGCTGAGAGACGGTCAGCTTTACGCGGCCGCCCTTAGGCGTGAATTTTACCGCGTTGGACAAGAGGTTGGCGAGTATTTGATTGACGCGCATCTGGTCGCCGACGAACCACCCGTCGGTCGGGGTGTCGTACGACACGGAGAGGTCGATCATCTGTGTCTTGGTCTGCAAGAGGAACATAGCGGCCAGAGAGGAGATCATGTATTTAAAGTTGAACGGTTCTCGGATAATGACTATCTTGCCGCTCTCTATCGTGGACATATCCAGCACGTCGTTGATGACGGTGAGCAGATGCTTCGACGCGATACTGCTTTTCATGAGGCAGTCCATTGTTTTCTCCGCGGCCTGTTTGTACTCGGCCTCGCTGCCAGCTTCCGCCAGATTGTTGCTGGAGATGGAGTTGTAGCCGATTATGGCGTTCAGCGGCGTCCTGATCTCGTGAGACATCCGCGACATGAAGTCGCTTTTCGCCAAGTTAGCCTGTTCAGCCGATACGAGCGCGTCTTGAAGCTCGATGTTCTTCTTGCGTTCAAGTCTGCGTTTGCGCGTGATGAATATAAGCATGATGGCGGAGAATATGGCGATCAGCAGGAGCGCGACGATCGTGACGATAAGCAGCGGGTTATCGTAGAGCATGCCGCGCAGCGAGAGCTGCTTGGCGTTATGGTTGGTGTATTTGAGGACGATATCAGATATGTCGCCTTCGCCTAGGCTGTAAGAGGCTTTTTCAAGTATGGAAGCCAGCCTCGCGTCGGCGTTGTCGCGCACGCCTATGGAGAAGCCGACAGTGAACCGTGGCATTATCATGCTTGTCAACCTGTTTGTCTCGTCGGCGAAGACAACTTCCTGGGCCGACCTCGTGTATAGATACAGCGCGTCACACTTCCCGTCCAGCACGGCCCGGACGCATTCCTCTACGGAATTGTAGCGGGAGACGGTTTCGTCCTTGATGATATTTGGAAGATAGTCCGTCTCAATAATGCTGTCTTTTACCACGGCGACAGATTTGACCGGGCCGTCGTGCCCTTTGAGCGTGACCCTTGAAACGTCTGTGCGATAGTATGGATATGTCAGGGAATATCCGAGTTTTTCCGCGTAATTGTAGTCAAGCCGCGCGGCAAGCCGTAGGTCGACGCCTCTGTTCGCGACCAAGGCGTTGTATTCGGCCTCGCTCTTCGTGACGATTATCTGGCTTTTGAGCCCCGTTCTCCGCAATATCTCGGAGGCTATGTCGTAAAGTATGCCGGCCGGTTCGTCACCCTTGTAATACGCGTAGGGCAGCATGTCTGGTCTAAGCGCGACGCGCAGGGCGGAGCCGCTCTTCTTGAATTCGGAGATGAACTTGCTCTCCTCCGGAGAGAAGAAGACCTTGCCTCCTGTATCGGCCGTATAATATTTGCTGTAAAGAGAGTCGTATAAGCCGGAATTATAGAGGCTGATCTGTTCTAGTGCGTAGTTCACCTCGGCGAGAAGTGTTTTATCTCCCTTTCGCACCATAGCGTGAACGTCCTGCATGGCATACATTTCCAGCCGCCTCGTGCCGGATATTATCCTCATGTTGCTTGTAACGATGGCGTCGACCTCTTTACCGCTCAGAATGGCGCGTTCGAGCTCGTCGCTGGTTTTGTAGTAGACAGGCTTGTAGGTGAAGCCCTTTTCCTTCGCGAAATTTTCGGTGCTGGCGATTTGTGAGGAATTCTCGATGAAGCCTATCCTCATGCCATTATAGCTGTCATATTGCCCCGCGACGTATGGGGATCCGCCAGCTTTCACCATCAGGCAGGCCCCGGACTGTGAGACAGGGCGGTTGGAGAAGTCGTATATCTCCATGCGGGCAGGAGTTTTAACGGCGGAGATGACCATGTCTATCTTGCCGTCGAGCATCATCTGCTGGATATCGGCCCAGCCCTTATCATAGCCGATGTATTCGTATGTCCAGTTCGTATACAGCTTCATCGCTTGAAGGACTTCGTATCCGTATCCGCTCCGCCTGCCGGACTCATCCATCACGTTATAGCCTTCTATGTGGTAATATCCGATACGAACGGTCCTTATATCCACGTTTTCCAAGGCCGAAGCCGACAAGGCGCAGCACAGTATTATTGAAAGTATGGTCAGTATTCGCATAGCAAGGCAAATAGGCTTTCGCATGATGGATGTATTCTCCCTTCGGAGCCCTTGTAAGTTTCATCAATGTTGATGAGACAATGATATTTTAAATATTTAAATAATACAAGAATTATTTTGAAACAACGCGCTGTGGCTCGAACTATTTTATATGAAAATGGCCTTTCTGTTTTGTTTGTAAAATAGAAAATCCCGAGACAAAACGTCTCGGGATTTTCTATTTATAGAATTTGACAGTTTAAGCTACTTTGCAGTCTTGTGTTCCTGCGCGATGGCCTGAACGCGCGTCGGGAGCCCGAAGAGGCGGATGAAGCCCGTCGCGTCGCCCTGATTGTAGACTCCGCTCTCGCCGAATGTCGCGATGTCTTCGTCATACTGTGAGAACGGCGACCACACCCCGGCGTTGATGATGTTGCCCTTGTAGAGCTTGAGCTTGACCGTGCCGGTAACGTGCTTCTGCGTCTCTGTCACGAACGCGGAGAGCGCCTTGCGCAGCGGAGAGAACCACTGCCCGTTGTAGATAAGGTCCGCGAAGGTGATCGCCAGCTCGCGCTTCTTATGCGAGGTGAGCTTGTCTAGCGTGATCGTCTCGAGGACTTCATGCGCGTGGTAGAGTATCGTGCCTCCAGGCGTCTCGTAAACGCCGCGTGACTTCATGCCTACCAAGCGGTTCTCGACAACGTCGAAGATGCCGATGCCGTTCTCGCCGCCGAGCTTGTTAAGTTTGTCAAGTATCTGTCTTGGCGTGTATGCCTGACCGTCTATCTTAGTTGGGACGCCCTTCTCAAATTCCAGCGTGACGTAGGTCGGTTTGTCCGGGGCCTGCGTCGGCGGTACGGACATCTCGAGGAACTTCGGGTCGTCGTACTTCGGTTCGTTTGCCGGGTCTTCGAGGTCGAGCCCTTCATGTGAAAGGTGCCAAATGTTCTTGTCCTTCGAGTAGTTCGTCTCCTTGTTTATCTTGAGGGGGACGTTGTGCGCTTCCGCGTAGTCTATCTCTTCGTCGCGGCTCTTAATGTCCCACGTCCTCCACGGGGCGATGATAGGCATCTCAGGCGCGAAGTGCATGATGGCGAGCTCGAAACGCACCTGGTCGTTGCCCTTGCCTGTGCATCCGTGGCAGATGGCGTCGGCCTTTTCTTTCTTCGCTATCTCGACGATGCGCTTCGCGAGCACGGGGCGGGCGAAGCTCGTACCGAGCAGGTAGCCCTCGTAATCGGCTCCGGCCTGCATGGTCGGGATGATATAATCGTTGACGAGTTCTTCCGTGATGTCCTCAACATAGAGTTTGCTGACGCCGCTCTTCTTCGCGCGCTCCTCGATGCCTTCGAGCTCGTCGGACTGTCCCATATTTCCGCATACCGCGATGACTTCGCAGCCGTCGTAGTTCTCTTTGAGCCACGGGATGATGACCGATGTGTCAAGCCCGCCGCTGTACGCCAATACGATTTTTTTGATTGCTGCCATTTGAAACTCCTCCTAGTTGGTAACTCAAATTTTTGAACAATAAAAAATCCCGTCACTCTAATCCTTTCGGAAAAGAGGGACGGGATATATACCCGCGGTACCACCCTCGTTGACGTGAAACGCCCACTCGATTAGTTTTAACGGAAACTTTCCGGGACCCGTACTTGACCGTAGTCTTTCTTCTGGGTCCAGCTCGGAGGCGCGAAGCTCGGTCTTGTCAACGGAAAGCGCTTTCAGCTGATAACGCTCTCTCTCTGTCGTGTAAAAGACCCTGCCATTTCCTCGTCATTGCCGTTATTCAATTTTCATTGTAACGGCGATTTTATCATCTACCTCGAAATTGTCAACAGTATTTTCAAAATTGTATGATCTGTCTCTAGGGTATAATCATCGAAGAGATGGAACATAAAATTTTGAACTAAATTTCTCACGGGAGGTATGTATATATGAAGAGACTGCATTATATTGGACTGCTGTCCGCATTGTTGGCCGCCGCGCTGCTCTGCGCGCCGATGGGAGCCGTCGCCGCCGAGCGGGATTCGATATCGGCAACGGGCGTCGCCGTAACGGAGGCCGAGCCGGATATGGCCTATGTGTATCTGCGTCTGGAGAAGGACGCGGCGACCGCCGAGGAGACGCGCGACGGTCTCGCGCGGCAGATAG
>JAUNSQ010000022.1:7405-13948 GCA_030539135.1 Synergistaceae bacterium
CTGAAGAAAATGCTGCGAGCACAGCTCATCGACGAGAAAGACGTCAAGATCGCCGGCTATAATTTCAGCCCCAAATACGTGATGGAGAAGAACAAGCGCGTACAGAAGGGGTACTCTGCCTCAGCTTCCGCGAACGTCAAAGTGAAAGACCTGCGCAAACTGAGCGCAGTCATCGACAGGGGAATAGAGAAGAGTTCCGCCTACGTTGAGCGCGTTGAGTTCGGGCTCAAAGACAGGAACGTGATTGAACGCAGGCTGCTCGCCGAGGCTGTCGAGAACGCGAAGCAAAAGGCGGCTATTGTCGCCCAGAGCGGAGGCCGCGCGCTTGGAGCCTTGATACGCGCGAACATTTCAAGCTCCGGCGGCGAAGCTCGCGTACAGATGAACCAAGACTGGAAGCTCCGCGGCTCGATGAACTTAGCGGCGGAAGCCGTCCCAACAGAGCTGGCTCCGGGGACTATAACGGTCCGCACATCGGTGAGCACGGAGTTCGCGCTGAAATAACAGCGTCAATTATAAAACGTCGCGGCCTCATAATATGAAGCCGCGCCGTTCGCTTATTCTCCTATTCGGACTGTCTCTAATAGAAATAGAGCAGTCCGTTATTTTTTAATCTCTATATACGCGCGGCTCCAGTCGTGGTTGCCGCCGCCGAAGAAGTATTCGCCTTTGAGCCCCGCGTTGTACGCGAGGATGAGGTTTGCCACGTAGAGTGGGACCTGCGGACAGTCGTTGACGAGCATGGTCTGAAGCTCCACGCCGTACTTGTATCTGCGCCTCTCGTCCTTCTCTATGCGGACTTTCTCTATCAGCACATCGGCCGCCTTGCTCTTGTAGTGGTGGTAGTTGAACGGCGAGTCGGAGCGGTAAAGGTCTCCGTAGACCCAGTCGATCTTCTGGTCTTCGTTCCAGCGCCAGAGATAGAGTTCTTGGTCTCCTTTGCCGCACCTTTCCTTGAGGTGCGCGTCTGTGTCCACCTCGATCTCGACGTTGACGCCGACGGCCTTTAGGTTCTCGCGTATGACGTTGGCTATGGCCTTATACGGAGTGCTGTCAGCGATGAGCAGCTTCGCCGTTATCTTCCCGCCAGGGTGGCCGGATTCCGCCATGAGTTTCTTCGAACGCGCCACGTCGTATCCAAACCCAGGTATGCCGTCGTAAAATCCCCAGAGGCCGCGGTTCAGCACGGTGGTCTGGGGAACGCCCTTGCCGAAGACTGCCTTGTCGATGACCTCTTCTCTGTTGATGGCGCAGGCAATTGCCTGTCTGAGTTTGATGTTGTCCCACGGGGCCTTCTGCACGTTGAAGGCGAAGTAGAAGAGGCGTGTGCCGGCCTCTTCAAACACTTTGAGCCCGCCGTCGTTTTCAATAGGGCTCAATTCGCGGATAGGCGGGTCTATGCAGACGTCGATATCGCGTTTCAAAAGCGCCCGCGCCCGTTTCGAGGCGTCGATGATCGGGACGAAGATTATCTCGTCGGCCACGCCCTGCTGCGTTGTATCCCAGTAATCGTTCCTCTTTGTGAAGCTGGCGCTCTTGCCTTTGACCCATTCTTTGAAGATATAGCGTCCTGTGCCGATGAGCCACGGTTCTTTCGCGCCGCTCTCCCATGCCTTCTTTGACTGGATGGAGCAGGGGATGGACGTCAGATTGAGCATGAACGAGGCGTCGTAGCTCCCAAGGTGCAGGAGTATAGTGGCGGGGTCGACTACCTCGACGGACTTGAGCCCGGCGAGGACTCCTGCGGATGGCCCTCTGAGCGCCATATCGTAGGTAAACTTTACGTCGTCGGCCGTCAGCTGCGTTCCATCGCTGAAGGTCACGCCTTTGCGCAGTTTGACGCGTATCGTGTTGTCGTCGAGATATTTATAGCTCTCGGCGAGCCGCGGCGTTACCTTGCCGTCATTTGTAAAGAAGAAGAGTGTGTCATGGGTGAGCTTCAGGCAGATGTTGTTTATCTGGTCGTTCTGCTCTTGGAGGTTCAGGTTGTTGATCTCCGCCGCCGCGCCGATGACCAGGGTGTCCTTGATGCCGTTGTTGTCCGCGTCTGGGAACTTAGGTTCCTGACCGCCGCGCAGTAAGTGAACCGAGACCGCGGCGGCTATGACAATAACCGCGGCTATTAAAGCCATGTTTAAAAAACGTCGATTGGACAATTTACATTCCCCTCCCGGTCGCCTATTATCAAATCATTTTAACAGGTTATATTGTTTCTGCCGCTCTTCTTTGCGTCGTACATCTTTGCGTCGGCGAGCGATACGAGCTCCACACGGCTCATGCCGTACTTCCACACAGCGACGCCGCCGCTTATGGTGATGTGTTCGTCGGAGCCGGGGATGCAGACTTCCTCTTCGGTCCTTCTGCGCACTTCCTCAGCTATTCTCATGGTCTTTTCAAGGGTCGCCCCGGGCATTAGGAGCATAAATTCTTCGCCCCCATACCGCACGGCTATGTTTCCGCCTGTCCCATAGACTCTCAGCATGTTCGCGAAGTTTGCCAGGACGCGATTGCCCGTGACATGTCCGTAGGCGTCGTTGACATCTTTGAAATGGTCGAGGTCGAACATCGTGAGCGTCATTTGGTCGTCCTTGCCGAGGCGCGTAAATATCCCCTCCAGATAATTTATGAAGAAGCGGCGATTGTTGAGCCCCGTCAGCTCGTCGGTTATCGCCTGATGCGACAGCAGCTTGTTCATCTCTTCAAGCTCCTCGTTGAGCTTGTTGGCCTTCGCGCGCGCCCTTATGAGCATACGCTGGTGGACGAATAAGACGGAGAGCAGGAGTATGCACATCGCGAACAGCCCGCCTATTATGTATATCGGGAGCTTGTATTTATCATAGATGTCGGCGACCGTGATCTCCTGAACGTCGTAGTTGTTGTTCTTGATAACTATGCTCTCAAGCTGGCTGACGTGGATGCTCTTTATCGCCTTTGAGAGGATAGAGTGCAGTTCTTTTGGCATAGTCCTGCTCACGGCGATAGAGAGGTCGGCGGAGAAATCCATCACGGTGTATGGTTTCAATATCCCGCTGTAGTCGTCCATTACTATCTTCTCCGCGCTGTACCTGTCGAAGAAAGTCAGCTTGACCGCGCCGGACTGGACGGCCTTTATGCACTGTTCGGGCGTGTCGTAGAAGACTATCTGGCTCGGCGAGAACCTCTCGTTCACATATTTGTTGGTGACGCGCGAATGGCGCAGGGCCGCGATGCGGTCGTTCCTCTCCATTACGTGGGTCTTGCCGATGCCGGATACCCCGATAGGCAGATATGGCACGGTGAGATGTATCTTTTCCGCATCGGCGTCGTTATAGAAGATGCCTGTGTCCAAACGCAGAGGCACGTCTTTAGTGAGTACGAACTCCTCATACTTCTCCTCGCTCCCGAGATCGATGATGTCGATAGGGACACCGATCTGTTCTGAGACGATGCGGATGATATCGGCGACTATCCCTATGGGTTTGTCATCCTTGTCGAAATCTGAGAGAGGGAAGCGGTTTGGCTTCATGACGCCTTTTAGGCGGACGCCGCTCTTTTTCAGCGCGGCGAGGTACGTGGCCTCTTCCGCGGTGAGCGCGACATGTTCGCCGCCTCCCGGCGTGTAGTATTTATTCATGAGTTCCGTCGAGAGGTTCGGGTTTTCTATCGCGAGCTTTTTGATGGCGGCGTTTATCTCGTCCATGAGCCCGCCGGAATTTTTGCGCGTGATTATATAGAAGGGCTCTGGGTCAAAACGCGCGAGCACCCATTCGTTGCTCGCGGCTCGGAGGTTCGACGTAATGGCGGCGTCGATAGCCCTGCCTGATTTGAGCGCGTCAGACAATTTAGTAGTGGAATCCGGCCCGTCAAAATATACCGGTTTGTAAGTAAATCCGTTCGCCTTCGCGAATTTAGCGAAGCTGTCGTTCCTGCTGTTGCCCTTTAACATCCCCACGCGGATCCCGTCCAGATTTTTGAGGTCGTTCACATGGAAGCGCGGGTCTCCCATCCGCACGACGAGCTCCGACCAAGAGATGCCGATGGGGTCGTTGGAGAAGAGGTACTTCGCCGTGCGTTCGGGCGTCTTGCGCACGGACGTGACGAGGTCTATCTCTCCGTCGTCCAGCATCTTGAGCATATCGCCCCAGCTGCGGTCGTAGCCGACATAGCTGTACGTCCAATCCGTCCAGTTGGCGAGGTTGTGAAGGTAATCGTATCCGTAGCCGCTTCTGTTGCCGCGCAGGTCGGTCATGTGATATCCAGGGAAGTGGAAGAAGCCGACGCGCACGACCCTATCGGCCGCGCAGGACGAACGAGCCGCCGCGCAAAGCAGGAAAGCCGCAAACAGCGTTAACAAAATCATTCGAGGAAACTTTAGAGAGTTCTTCGTGTAGGGATCCTCCTAAAAAAAATTTCTTCGATATCCGTTAAACGACAACTTGTGTCCGTACATATTGTGTCAGACTTAGAATTACCCAAAACGACATTTTATATATATTAGCACATATTATGTTAAAAAATATAGTCTGTGAATAAAAATTTTTGAATATGGTACAGAAATTTTAATAAAGCCTGACGGAGATATAAAACGGCCATTTTGCCTTGACAGGCAAGAAAGTAAATTGACGAAAGTCTTAACGAAAAGTATACTATTTTAAACACTAAGGTCAGGATTTGCAGCAGTATATCCGTGAGGGCTTTATCATTTGCCCGTCGCGTTTATATTTTTGCCAAGCCCGCGATCACCTGAAAAGCGAGTTGGTATTGTGAGATCTAAGTCGAGCCTAATAACATTATTTATAATGCTGTCCTTTGCGCCGTCGGCGTTCGCTGACGCCAGCCCGTCCGACATTTCTTCCGCCAGTTACGCTCCGGCCAGTTTGACCTTCGTGGAACGGCGATACGTCAAAGAACATCCTGTCATATCCGCAGCTACATTTGCTGGTACAGCTCCGCTCGCATATTTAGAAGACGGAGAGCTGTTCGGCATCACGCGAGGGCTCCTTGATGAGATAAGCAGACAGACAGGGTTCAAGTTCAAATACTCCGAGGCCTCGAACATAAAAGAGGGCTTAAGCTTGATCAAACGCGGAGAGGTAGATATTTTGGCCTGTGTCCCGAGACAGCATATCAATGGGCCGCTGTTGCGGTATCCAGTGTCAAAGCCATACCTATACTCAACGTCTGTGCTCTTCATCAGAAACGGCGTCGACCCGTCGAACCGTTTTGACAAGGTGTACGCGGCCGTTATGGGCGTAACGCTGCCCTCGGACGTAAACCCGAATAAGGTCAAATATTACAACGGCCGCGAAGCGGCCCTCGACGCTGTCGAGTCCGGCGCTGCGGATTATTGCTACGCTAACGAGTTCTCTGTCGCGTATTACACGATCAAAAACGGATACAGACGAGCCATGAGCGTGCCGCGAAAGATGGAATCGCGCGAGTATTTGGTCGTATACATCAATACTGACAAGACGTTCGTCTCTATAATCAACAAAGCCCTCGGCGCGATATCCCCGATGAAGATGCAGCGCATCATCATAGACGGCTCGCTGAGCGTCGAGCCTAAGGTCACGTTATCAAGAGTTTTGTACACGTACGGCAAGGAACTGTTGGCAATCATGGCGCTTATCCTCGCCGCCCTTATCTCGCTCTCCGCGATAGCCGTCTACTCCATGAGGGAGAGCCGCAAGCATATCCGCCGCCTTATGCTGCTGTCGGGGTCATCCACCGAATATATCTACGAATACGATATATCGAACGATATCCTGATCCCGACCGAGAATTGCGGCGAGCTCCTGAACATATACTCCTTCATCAGCGGTTATAGAAAAACGCCGGGACATTCGCTCATCATGTCGGACGGCCTTGATTTGGTTGACGGCAACGAGCGCGAGGTCTCGCTAGGCAAGAAGGGCTTCTTTCGCATAATCAACTCCGTAGTCAACGATAAGCATGGAAAGCCGGAATATATTGTCGGCAAGCTAATAGATATCAGCGAAGAGAAGGAACAGATAAAGGAACTGCAGCACAAATCCGAGATGGACGGGCTAACTGGCATATATAATTCGGAGACGGCGCGCAATATGGTGTGCTCCCGCCGCGAAAAAGCTCCAAATCTGATGGCCGCCCTGTTCGTCATTGACATCGACAAGTTCAAAAATATCAACGATACGTATGGCCACTACATTGGGGACTGTGTGCTGAAGTCCCTGTCCGCATCGCTTACAGCGGTGTTCCGCGAGTCCGACATCGTGGGGAGGATCGGCGGCGACGAGTTCTGCGCGTTCATCGACGGCAACGTAACGGAAGAGATCGTAAACAGAAAATGCGAGCTGCTGCGCAAGCAGTTCAAAACCGCGATAAATGACGGCAGATGCCCTGCGAGCGTGACGCTGAGCATAGGAGTACTGCTCGGCTGCGACCCAGACATGCCGTTCGACAGCGCGTACAGGAAAGCGGACGAGGCCTTGTACTACGTGAAGGAGAATGGCCGCGACGGCTATAAGATCGTCACGGCGTAGCGATAATACCGACTCCATTTTGAGGATAGCAGAGAGGCCCGCG
>JAUNSQ010000023.1:0-12279 GCA_030539135.1 Synergistaceae bacterium
CGATGCCGTCCTTCATAAGCCTTGAAAGGCTCGTGAGGATGTCGATTGGCGGATAGAGGACTATATCGTAAATACTTTTGAGTGGTGCGAGACTGGCGTTACGCCGGAGATAGACAATCTGCAAAAACTCCCTAAATCACAGCTCCAATGCTATTACGACAACCTGTGGATCAGCGGCGGCCTGTTCTATTGCCGCAGCATAAAGAAATTGGATAAAGTTTTGCGCGACATACTTGAGCCTCAGGGAATAAAATCTATGCTGCACTGCGCTTTCGACGATCAGGGCGATTATTTCGGCTTCATGGGCTTCGACGAGTGCAGGGATACGCGCTACTGGAGCGGACAGCAAGTAAAGGCTTTAACCGACCTCTCAAAGGTGGTCTCGCTTTTTCTGCGCAAATATAGGCTAAAATACGGAAGTTCGTTCAAAGACCTTCAAGACAGCGAATGCAAAATTAATCGGTCGTATTATTTCGGCAGATTTTGGATCCTCCGCAATAAGTTCATCTTTTTTTGCGCCGGAAATGATAAAGGCTTCGTTGCATCCAGTGAGCACGCCTCTATAAATATTTATATCCCATTCCTTGAGAGGTTTTCCCATGCGCTCTATTTTTTCTTTTATGCTCCTCTCGATTGGGGATAAAACAGACCAGCTATCGGAATTATTAAAAGAGCAATCATAGCTATGCCGCATAACATAATCGCTGGATAAACGTGTCTCAAAAAGCGCGATAGCTCGTATTCTCGGAGTCCATAGGCTGACCGTCGCGGCATTTATGAAAGAGTCGCTGTAAATTTGATGTGGCGTTGGCATAAACTTTTATATCAGACGCAAAAACGGCGGGGATATCCCCCGCCGTTTTTGCGTCTTTACGTCGATCTATTTATCCGCACTGTTCTCGTTCGTCCAAAGTCCGACGAAGTACCCGGCGTTCAGGGAGAGGTATTTGTTTTTGTTGCGGATGACGTATGAGCTGCGTTCGATGTGAAAGCTCGTCTTTAGCTCGACCAGAATACCGTCCCTGAGATAGTCCGTCAGCAAGTGGCGCGAAAGGACGGCTGCGCCGACTCCTTCCGCCGCGTATTGGAGGATGTGCGGATAGTTGACCGTCGACCATATCGGAGTCAGAGCTATCTTCTCGTTGGCCGCCAGACCTTCAAGGCTCGCTCTCGTACCCGTGCCCTTGCCCGGAATGCAGAGCCCCGCGTCGTTCAGATCCTTCAGCGAAAGAGGGAGCGAACCCTCTTTCGCGCGCCCGGCCAGCGGATGATGCGGCGAACATACCGCGACGAGGTCGTCCTTACGAAATGGGACTGCGACGAGCGACGGGATGTGCGGCTCGCCCTCGATGAGCCCAAGGTCTAGCTCGTTGAGCAGGACCATCTCTTCGATAGAGCTTCCGTGGCTCTCAGTGACGCGGATAACGGTTTCAGGGTACTTCCGATAGTAACGGTCAAGGCAGCCGCGCATGAAGCTGGTGGCTATGCCGATGCTGCATCCGACCTTGAGCTCCGCAGAGACGCTTTCGAGACGTTGGCCGTTCTCTAGCCGCTCCATCGAGAGCAGTACATTCTTCCCATCCTCCCACATCTTTTTCCCGAACGACGTCAAGTAGAGCCGATGGTCTACGCGGTCGAAGAGCTTAACGCTGTAATATTTTTCCAGCTCGCCGACCGCGCGGCTTACGGCGGGCTGCGTCATGCAGAGTTTTTCGGCGGCCTTCGTCATACTGTTCTCTTCGCAGACCGTGCAAAATATCAGAAGATGTTTGAGCGTCATGTAAGCCACCTCTTACATATCATATTTTATATGCTTATCATATATTTATATCATTTTACACATTTACACAAGAGTGGTAAATATATTTTGGCGCCGGGAATATTAATCAAAGGGGGAAGCTCTTATGTTTAATATATACTGGGTAATTGAAAAGCGCAGCTTTTGGCCGTTAGTGTAGCCGACTCATGCGCGCCGCCGACGGGACGCCGTCAGCGGCGCTGTAATAATTTATCTCTTCGGGGGAGTCTTTATGGAAAGTATTTTGCTCAGCGTCAACACAGTTGGTCCTATCCTCATTCTTGTACTGATAGGAATAATCCTGAGGCACAGGGGGATAATAGACGACGAATTCGCCGAGAAGGCTAATAAGCTGGCATACACTTACAGCCTTCCGTTCTCGATATTCTGGGAGATATTCCACGCCGACCTCCGTTCTGTCATCAACTACAAGCTGGTTTTCTATGCCTTCGGCTCTATCGTCGCGCTGGTCGCCCTGCTCTGCCTCACAGCTCCGCGTTTCATCCACGGACAGAAACGCCGCGGCGCATTTATTCAGGCCTCGTTCAGGAGCAACTTCGCGATCCTCGGCTATGTCATGGGGGTGAGCGTATGCGGCGAAGCCGGGGCTCTGCCCGTCATCATGCTGATACCCATTGTCGTCACCACATACACCGTAACGAGCATCATGGTCCTTGCCGGCTTTTCTGACGGCGGGGGCGACAAACATCTATTGCGGCGCGTAGTCAAAGCCGTGCTGACAAATCCGCTCATCTGGGGCAACGTGATAGGCATACTGTTCAATGTTTTCGCCATACCGATGCCAAAGATAGTAGCCACGTCGGTCAAATATCTCGCGGCGATGGCCGCGCCGCTCGCGCTGATAGCCATAGGAGCGCAGCTCAAACTGCCTCGGCGCAGCGACGACCTATGCCCGCTTCTCGCATGCTGCTGCATCAAGCTCATAATAGCGCCGCTGTTCTTCGTCCTGCCCGCGATATGGATAGGGTTCAAGCCCGCGGAGCTGTGCGCGATATATCTCGCGCACTGTTCGCCGACTGGGCTCTCGTCCTATGCGATGTCCTACGGCATGGGCAGCGATTATGAGTTCACGGGGCAGGCCATCGTCTTCAGCACGCTCTTCTCGTTCGCAACGATCTTCGTCGGCCTCTTCCTTCTGAGCAGCTTCGGCTATTTGTAAAACGATTTTGCGCCAATCGCTCGGCTGAGCAAAAATCTCCTGCATAATATGCGTTTCGATACGGCGGCGGGCAAATCCCCCGCCGTTTTCTCATCCCCTCTCTCATAGCGGCAAGTTATAGAAAATTTAGACTTGTTAAACTTACGCAAAATCCCGTATTCTCCTATATTCCCCGTCAAATTTTTCTTGACATACATACCTGCGCGTATGTATACTGTCAAAGTTTCACACTACTATAGCCTGGAGAGGAGGATCGTATTGCCAAGAAGGACAAAAGAAGAGGCCGAGGACACCCGCGCCAAAATACTGGACGCCGCTCTCGATATTTTCAGCGAGAAGAATTATTCGAACGTCTCGATAGTCGAGATAGCGGATAAAGTCGGCATGACAAAGGGCGCGGTCTACTGGCATTTTAAGAACAAGAACGACATTCTCGTCAAGCTACTTGAGGATACGAGCAAGAGACACGAGCGCGATTTCATGGATATCTACGGCGCGCCGAATACAGTCGACGAACTTCGCAATTATTATGAAGAGTCTATGCGGCTCCCCTATGTCAGCAAGAAGTATATGAAGGTGCACAAGCTCATGCTGCGCAGACACGAATGGCCTGAGGATCTTCGCAACAGGGTCGATAAGCTCGCCCGCGATTCGGTGGAACGCGAGAGAAAAATGTTGGAGGAACTCATCGTCAAGGGACAGGAGCTCGGGAAGATACGCGCCGACGTGTCCCCCAACGAGATAGCGCTGCTGCTGTCGTCGGTATTTCAAGGTCTGTTCATCTTGCAGATGGTGGAGATACTGCCTCCGGATTTTTACAAGCACATGGATTTCCTGTTCAACGCTTTCACCAGGGAGCTGAACTATAAGGGAAACAGGACCGTCGGCAGAGCGTAACGTCAAGGGCTCGCCGCGGCATAATATAATATATACATTAAATAGTTATCAAAGAAAGAGAAGGTGCATAAAGAAATGACATCGCCAGAGGAACGCAAAGAAGAGACAACCATCGCCAGAAAGGGCGGCGCGAAGATCGTCAGGATGATCCTGATAATCGTCATCCTCGCGGCCGCGGCATACGCGGCGAAGACCGCGCTCGCCGGCAGAGCCGCTAAGAAGTCTCAGGCTCCCGCACAGATGACGTCGATAGTTACGGTCGCGCCTGTTGAAGAGGCAAACCTCGCCATCAAACGCGAATATGTCGGCAAGGTCGCGGCTATCCAGTCCGTCCAGCTCAAGACGCAGGTCGCCGGAGAGATCACAAAGGTGCATTTCAAGGAAGGCTCGTTCGTAAAGGCGGGACAGCTCCTTATTTCGATAGACAGCCGCCAGTACTCGGCGACAGCCGCGCTGAGAAAGGCGGAAGTCGAGCAGGCAAAGGCCGCTCTCGTCAAAGCCGAGAAGTATTATAAGAGGGTCAAGGCTACAGACAGCCGCACGATATCCGCCAGCGACGCGGACACTGCGGAGAGCAGCTTCCTACAGGCAAAGGCCGCCGTCTCACAGGCGGAAGCCGCCCTCAGGCTAGCTCAGATAGACCTGATGCACACTAGGATAACATCTCCTATCACAGGCCAGATAGGCGCGGTAACATTTACAAAGGGCAACTACGTCACGCCGTCGTCGGGGGCCCTCGCTACGATAGTACAGATGGATCCTATCCGTGTGGCATTCCCGCTTCCCGACAGGGACTACCTCGACCAGCTCGAAGTCTTTAAGGAAAAGGGCTCGGTCTATAAGACAGACCTTATCCTCTCAAATGGAGCGGTATACAACGCCGAGGGCGAACGCGACTTTGAGGACAACACCGTAGGAGATACTACGGGAACGATACTCATGCGCGTAAGGTTCAGCAACCCCGAGGGTATGCTTGTCCCGGGCGCGATGGTCCGCATCTCGACGACGCCGGTCAAGGACAAGACGGCTCTCGTGATCCCGAAGCTAGCGCTTCTCGCCGACTCAAAGGGCGACTATGTTTACGTGGTCGACGCGAACAACACGGCACAGCAGCGCAGGATAACGCTCGGCGATGAGTACGGCACTATGCGCGAGGTCGCAAAGGGCCTGACGAAGGGCGAAAAGGTCGTAACGATCGGGCTGCAGTCGCTGCGTCCGGGCGCGGCCGTACAGATATCTGCGGCAACTGAGAAGGCCAAGACTCCGGCGGAACTCGCCGCCGTGTCAAACAGCGAACTCTCCACAGAAAAATCATCCGACGGCAAACCGGAGTCAGCGGACAAGGCTCCGTTGGCAAAACCAGCAAAAGAGGTCAAGTAAAAAATGTTCGCGTCGTTCTTTATAAAAAGACCAAAGTTTGCGATGGTCATATCTGTGCTGCTGACGCTGGCTGGGATAATATGCGCTTTCTCCCTGCCTATCGAGCAGTACCCGGAGGTCACGCCGCCTGTCATCCTAGTTCGGGCAAATTACCGCGGCGCGGCGGCCGAAGTCGTTGCAAACTCGCTTGGAGCGCCTTTGGAGGAGGTCGTCAACGGAGTCGACGGAATGATCTACATGAACTCGACGTCCGGCAACGACGGAAGCTATACGCTTGAAATAACATTTGAGACGGGAACGAACCCGGACATGGCGCTGGTCAAGGTCCAGAACAGGGTCCGCGAAGCGGAGCCGCAGCTTCCTTCGGAGGTCAAGGCGGAGGGCATCACGGTCAAGAACAGCTACTCTTCGGAGCTGGGGTTCCTTGCCCTCATCTCACCGAACGGCTCGCGCGACAATATGTTCCTGACAAACTACGCCACCAGCAATATCAAAAATTCGCTGAAACGCGTCGCGGGTATGGGAGACGTGGAAGTCTACGGCTCAAAATACAGCATCCGCGTATGGCTCGACCCCGTGCGCATGTCGGCCATGGGGCTCGGCATCTCGGACGTGTCCGCCGCTATACAGAGCCAGAACAAACAGGCGTCCATAGGTTCCATAGGGGCGACCCCGGGCAACACGGACAGTCCTCTTATCTATTCGCTCACGACCAGAGGGCGTCTCGGCACGGTCAAGGAGTTCGAGGATATCGTCGTGCGAACGACGGAACAGGGCGGACTTGTGACCCTGAAAGATATCTCAAGGATAGAGCTTGGCGGAGAAACATATAACATCTCAGGACGTATGGGCACCGGTCCGGCGGCTATGATCTCGATGAAGCAGGCCGCGGGTTCCAACGCCATCAACGTAATGAACAGCGCAAAGGTCGTGATAGACGACTTGCGCAAAAACCTCCCGGAGGACACAGAGCTAGTGCTTGGATATGACTCCACGGAGTTCGTCATGGAGACCATCAAAGAAATCATCATGACGCTGCTGATGACGTTCCTGCTGGTCGTCCTCGTCTGCTACGTGTTCCTTCAGGACTGGCGCGTTACGCTTATCCCGGTCGTGGCCATCCCTGTCTCGCTGCTCGCGACCTTTATGGGTCTCGCGGTCCTCGGATACAGCATCAACATCCTTTCGCTGTTCGGGCTGGTCTTGGTCATAGGGACTGTCGTCGACGACGCTATCATCGTCGTCGAACGCGTGCAGTTCCTCATGGAAAGAGACGGCTCTACGCCGGAAGAAGCAACTATCCAGACTATGAAGGACGTTACAGGGCCTATGGCGGCGACGACGCTTGTCTTCCTCGCTATCTTCGTCCCAGTCGCGTTCATGGGCGGCATCACCGGCCAGATATATCGCCAGTTCGCGGTCACAATAGCATTCGCCGTCGTCTTCTCGCTCATCGTAGCTATGACGCTGAGCCCCGCCATGTGCTCGCTGCTTCTCCGCAAGGCGCACCCTGCGACAAGTGGCCCGCTGAAATGGTTCAACGACAAGCTCAAAATTACGACGGATAAATATGTCAAGGCGTCTTACTGGCTGGCGCGCAGGACGGTCGTGACCGTCGTGCTCCTCGTCGGCATATTGGCGCTGTCCTACGGCATCTCCAAGTTGTCGCCTACGGCGTTCATCCCGGATGAAGACCAGGGCGCCATCTTTGCCTCCGTTCAGCTCCCAGAAGGAGCCACGCAGGTAAGGACAAAGGCTCTCCTCGACAGGATAATCCCTCAGATACAACAGGTAAAGGGCGTAAAACTCGTCATGAACCTCATGGGCATCAGCATTGCAGGAGGCCGCGGTGAGAACACAGGGTCGATAATACTGCCTCTGGACCATTGGTCACAGAGAAAAACGCCCGAAACGTCGCTCAACAGCATCGTCGAGAACATACGTAAGATAGCTGCGTCGGCTCCCGAGGCCCAGATAAACGTCTTCACGCCGCCAGCTATCATGGGGCTCGGCATCAGCGGAGGGCTCGACATGCGCTTGCAGTCCACCGAGGACAACGACCCTGAAAAGCTCGCTATGGTGCTTCAAAACCTGCTTATCAAGCTCAATCAGGCTCCGGAAGTCCTCTACGCGTTCAGCTCATATACCGCCAACACGCCGCACCTCTATTTGGATATCGACAGGAATAAGGCGGAGATGCTCGGCGTCTCGGTCGGGAACATATTCAGCACATTACAGACATACTTCGGTTCCGCGTACATCAACGACATCAACATCGGGAACCAGGTCAATAAGGTCATGATCGAGTCCGAATGGAAGTTCAGGGACAAGATAAGCAGCATCGGCAACATATTTGTAAAGGGAAAGGCTGGCAATCAGGTCCCGGTACAGAGCCTTACGGAGATCAAACAGACGCTCGCGCCTCGCTCTATCAACCGCTATAACCTGTACCCGAGCGCGGCTATCACCATCGTCATGAAGCAGGGCTTCTCCACGGGGCAGGGCATCAAGCGCGTCGAACAGATCGACGACGACTTCCCAGCAGGTTACGAATACGAATGGTCGGGGCTGACGTATCAGGAGCAGAACGCGTCAGGACAGACCGCCGTGCTTATCGCGATCGCGCTGATCTTCGCGTATCTGTTCCTTGTCGCGCAGTATGAGAGCTGGACCGTCCCTATCCCTGTCATACTCTTCCTGCCTATCGCCCTCCTCGGAGCGTTGATAGGGGCGTGGATAATGGGGCTTTCCGTCAGCATCTACGTACAGCTTGGCATCCTGCTGCTGATAGGTCTATCGGCGAAGAACGCCATACTCGTAGTCGAGTTCGCGAAGGAACAGCATGAGGAAAACGGGCTCTCAATAATAGACGCGGCCACAGAGGCCCTCGGCGAACGTTTCCGCGCGGTCCTAATGACGGCGTTCACATGCGTCGCGGGTATGCTCCCGATGCTCTTCGCGTCAGGCGCTGGCGCGGCCAGCCGTAAGGCCGTCGGCTCTTCGATATTCTACGGGATGATCGTCGCCACGGTCCTTGGAGTCCTGATGATCCCAGCGCTCTACGTGATATTCCAGGGCGCGAGAGAAAAGGTCAGCGGCAGACGCGCGGCGAAAGCGGCGGCAAAAGAAGCCGCTGAGAAAGAATAGAGGCGCGAGACGATGAAGAAGATCATAACCTCGCTCACATTACTTATAACGATACTCGCCCTGTCGTCTGCGGCCTTCGCCGCGGACGCGGCGCCGGCCTCAAAGGACGCGGCGATAACCGACGGCAAGTGGACGGAGCTGGCAAGGAGATATCCGATACCGGCAGTCTCCGGCGACGTCGTCGACGCTCCGTCGGCGGAAGTCCTAGCGAGCTGGTGGAACATACTGAATGACGAGACATTGACAAAGCTCATAATGATGTCGCTGAACAACAACAGGGACCTTGTATCGGCGCGCGCCAAAGTCCAAGAGGCTCGCGCGTCGCTCGGCATCAATAAGGCGGCAGTTCTGCCATGGCTTGACGCCTCCGGCTACTGGGACAGAGGGCAGACCCCTGTCAACACAGGCGGGAGCGGCAGCATAGCCAACGTCTACCACCTTGGCGTCGACGCCTCGTGGGAGATAGACATATTCGGCGGACGCGCGACGACTATCAAATCCGGCGTCGCGACGCTCCAAGCCCAGAACGCGGCTCTGCATTCGACATGGGTCTCGCTCTCGGCTGAGACCGCCATCAACTATCTGTCCCTCCGCACGCTCCAAGAGAGCCTCGCGATAGCGCGGGAAAACCTCGCGCTACAGAAGGACAGTCTTGAGATGGTACAGTCACGCTACAAGACGGGACTGACGGATATCCTCGCGCTCAATCAGGCGACATATATCTATGAGCAGACGAGGGCGTCCATACCGCCTATCGAGACGGGCATCGAGAACATGAAGAACAACCTCGCTATATTGACCGGCGTCGTCCCCGGAAGCCTTGAGGAAATGCTCGCGGAGAAGAAGCCGATCCCGAAGGCTAAGGCCGTCAACCTCGTCGGCATACCGGCGAACGCTCTGCGCCGCAGGCCCGACATCTTCGCGGCTGAGCGTCAGCTTGCCGCCCAGATAGCCCGCACGAAGTCCGCGCGCGCCGACCTATGGCCAAAGTTCTACCTCGCCGGCTCGATCGGCACAGAGACGCTCGGCGCGGAAGACGCGCTCTTTACAGGCCCGCAGAAGGTATTCAGCTTCGGCCCGAGGATATCGTGGCCGATATTCCACTGGGGCGCGATAAAGAACAACATCAGAGTTCAGGGCGCGCGTCAGGAGCAATACCTAGCGGCCTATGAGAAGACTGTCCTCTCCGCGGTCGGCGAAGTTCGCGACGCGATAACGGCGGAGATAAAAGAACACTCGCGCAACGAAGCGCTGAAGAACGGCGTCGAATCCGCTAAGGTAGCTTGGGCGGCCGCCAATGAGAAATACAAGAACGGCCTCACGGACTACAACACCGTCATAGCCGCACAGCAGGCGCTCCTCCAGCTTTCGGAGGCCTACGCGAAGAGCGAGGGAGAGATGACGTCAAACCTCGTTCGTCTCTTCAAGGCTCTCGGCGGAGGCTGGGAACCGCTTAGCGAAACGGCGCCCGCTCCCGGTAAATAACGCGGGACGGCCACAGTATTTTACTTGCAGAAGAAAGAGGCCGAAAAGCCTCTTTCTTTTTTTATCCTCTCTCGTTAGCGCGAATGCTGATAAAATAATATAAATCTTATTTCGGCTGGTGATGAAAATGAACTCATACAAGTATATGAAAATCGACGCTTTCACGTCTGAGAAGTCCCTCGGTAACCCGGCGGCGTGCCTCTATCTCAAAAAGGGGCAGTCGCTCGCGCCGGAGGAGATGCTTGCCGTTGCGAAGCAGCACAAGGGTTTCGTGATGGAGATGGTCTTCTGCTCGGACGTTACGGAGGACGGATGCCGCCTCGTCTACTATTCCTCCGAGTGCGAGGTGGACTTTTGCGGGCACGGCACGGTCGCCTGCATGTACACGCTTATAAAGGACACGCCGGAGTTTCTCGGCAGACGCGAGATAACGATAGATACAAACAAAAAGGGCCGCCTCACGATATACAACGAGATACCTAAGCAAGACGCCATCTATATCACCGCGCCCGACCCTGTCTTCATCGGCACATCGCTTGAGCGCGCCGAGATCGCTGGCGAGCTTGGCGTCAACGCCGCAGACATCTCGGAGGAGCGTCCAATAGACTTGATCGACGCGGGGCTTCGCACGCTCATCGTGCCCGTCGCGAAACTAGAAACAGAGATAAACATCTTCCCCGACGAACTCGGACTTAAAAACTTCTGCGAGGCGAACGGGATAGACATCATCCTAGTCTACTCGACGGAGGTCTCGGATGGGAGAAACATAGCGCATACCCGAGTCTTCGCGCCGAAGTTCGGATACCTCGAAGACCCCGCTACTGGCTCTGGCAACAGCGCGTTCGCGAACTACATGTTGAAAAATAAGATGTGGGATGGGACGTCGGCGTCCGTCGAGCAGGGCGGCTCCGACAGGGCCTTCAACATCGTCAAGCTCTCGACGCGCGGCGGCAAGGTGCTCTTCGGCGGCGGAGCGACGACCAGGATACGCGGGGAATATTTTGTCTAGCCGTTGTCTATTTGGCCGCACTCGCGCTTGACAAACATCGCGATCAGGTGCGTCCTCACGAAGCCGAAATTTCTGAGTCCGTCAAGGAAGTCGTGCATGCGCTCCTTGGTGTAGAACGCGGCCTCTATCAGAAAATCCAGCTCGCCGTAAATTTCCCAGAACCTTATGACCTCCGGCGTCGTCTTTAGAAATGGGATGAGCGAATCGTTCGGTTTCCCGTCGAATTTATTGTCTAAATCGAATTTGAAATTTATCATCACGTGAAGGGTCCTGCCTATGGCGTCCGTGTTTATATCGACATGGTAGCCGCTGATTATGCCAGCCTCTTCCAAGCGCAGTATACGTTCGCGAACGGCGGGGCGCGTCATGCCTACAGCGTCCCCAATCTCTTTGTACGTAGCTCGGGCGTCCCTTTGCAGTTCGACGAGTATTCTCCAGTCCGTCGCGTCAAGTTCTATCTTTCTGTTCGGCATAGCCCCTCACTCCTTCCACATAAGGATATTAACCGTTTTCCGCCGGACGCACAATACGAAACGGCGAAAGCAAAACCATGTTTTTGCCTTACTTTTGAAAAATCATTTTCAAAATCTCCTCCGCCGCGATATTTATAAATTGTCTCCTTTTTGAGAAAATAACGCCACTTCAAGGAGGCGATACTAATGTCTGAAAGAAAATTGGTAATCACACTGGATATATTCGGCGCGGCGCTCGTTACGGTATGCGGCTTCTGCCTGATAGCGGCGTAAGCCGGCCATAGGAGATACGATAATGAGCTGCGTGCCTTTCTGCATATGCGTGGACGATAAGTGCCCGAACAACCCGATGAACCAGGACAAGGGATGCACTCCCTGCGTAGCGGAGTGTCTGGCCAAGAACGAAATACCCGTCTGCTTCTATCGCAAGCTGAAGCCCGATATGGACAGGAAGCAGGACTACACTTTCAAGGGATTTGCGAATTTCGTGCTGGATGAAAAATCAAGACGCTGAATGGGGGCATGACCGCATCCCCCTGTTTGGATAAATTATAGATGTGAACCACCAGTGGCATGGCCCCTCGGATATCCGAGGGGCTTTTGTCTATCTCAGCGCTTGCGTATGTTATGTGCTAGGCGGCAGGACAACGGGCGGGGGCAAGACCGATTTACGATCCTAGCCCCGTCGCCGCGCTTGCGTATGTTATGCGCTAGATTTGACCCTAAGACCTTAACGACACTGGACGCCGCATTGAAAATCTGCGGCGAGACAATTAAGGGCAAAACCTTAGAGCCGCTTTACCCTCGATAGGTTCATTCTTCAAGGGTGACAGGCGGGGTTTTATCCACGCCCGTCATTGATCTTATCTTTGTCATGCCGCAGTGGTTCTATCTCTTGTCTGGCCGCAGT
>JAUNSQ010000023.1:12289-13937 GCA_030539135.1 Synergistaceae bacterium
GTTTTATGCGGCCCAAGGTGGCGTTGACCTTGACTACAGAAGCCCCCGATGAAAAGCATCGAGGGCTTTGAACGACACCTGATGCCGTATTGAACATCTACGGCATGACGGGCGGGGAAAGCCCCGCCCGCCGCCTGTTCTTTACTTCTTCTTCCTCATTACCATAGGTACGAGCGCGAGAAGTGCAAGCATACCAAACCCTGACGAGCATCCGCCTGATGAGCTTTTCTTCGGCGTTCCGTCGGGCTTGAGTATCACTCCCGGGTCTATTACCTGCTTGTTCGTCGCGTTGTCGAGGTCAAAGCCGTCTGGCGCGTCCTTAACGAATGCCACGAGGACATAGTCCTTTGCCGGGTCAATTGTCGTCACCATCTTGCGCGTGGCAGGGTCGTAGATTGCCGCCGTCTTGTTCGCTATGGCCGCTTCCGTCGTTATAATTGTGAACAGTTGGCCCGTGCCGTTTGCCAGTATCTTCATTACCTTGGCTTCACTTACGTTTGTTATCCCAAATTCGCTTCCCTTGACTTCGAACTTCAGCCCCGCGATGTTGCCAGCGGCTGTGAGGCCGCCTTTGACGACCGGCATAACTTTTCCAAGCGCTACGCCGTCGAGGTTCAGGCTATCGAGCGCTCCCTGCGCGAACTCTTCTTTCACGACGACATCGCCGCTCGCGTTGACGTCAAGATTGTCGGCAGATATGCCGGAGGCTGCGGCGGCCATAGCTTTGTCTGTGTATTTGTCGGGCGAGACTTCCTCGACATCCGGCGCTGTGTTCACAATGACGCCGCACGTCTCTATGAAGCCTCCGTCCTCTGTCTTTACTGTTATCACAGCGTTTCCAGCCGCCACGCCCGTTATGATTCCCGTCTGGTCGACAGAAACGATTCCCGGAGCGGAAGAACTCCACACGACGTTCTTGTTCGTCGCGTTGGCAGGAGCAATTGTCGCCACGAGCCGCAGCGTCCTTCCTGCGTCGATTGCCGCGGACGTCGGGATCAGAGTGATGCCGGTAACGGCGACTGCCGCAGATTTCACCGTAAGCGCCGTCGCAAGGCTTAAGGCTTTGTCTCCAGACGTTTGGTCAAACGCTCCGTTAAAGTATGTGGATTTGAACGTGAAGTCCGTCGTGAGGACACCGGAGCCGATAGCTTTCCCCGTCACGGTTATCACTTTGCCGCTTCTCTCCGGTGTTTCTGCTATTGTCGCAGGGTTGACGTTGAGCGTTACATCGCCGGAGAGGTGCTTATCGAAGCTCGCCGTGTTCGACGGATATGTTTTAAGCGTCACCGTGCCCGTGTCGCCCACATTGACCGTCAGGCTCGTCGTGTCTGGCAGACAGGCGACGACAATCTTACCAGCTGTCGTGCTGTCGTAGGAGACGACGTCGCTGCTTGTGCCGGGGTTTGAGGAGTATACCGAGCCGATGCCAATCAGCCCAGCTATGTCCAGCCAGCCGCAGTTTGACACTGTGCCGTAGCTGAGATACCCCACAACGCCGCCTCTGTCTCCGCCGGTTATTGTGGCGCAGTTCACCGCGCAGTTTGACACTGTACTGCCGGAATGTTGATTCATTCCTACAACGCCGCCGACACGACCGCCAGAAATCGTATCACAGCTCACCGCGCAGTTTGACACAGTACCGTTGTCG
>JAUNSQ010000024.1:0-3113 GCA_030539135.1 Synergistaceae bacterium
GTCTTTGATCGTGCCGCCTATCCAGTAAGCGTTGCTGCCAGACGGCGATTGGACCGTCATCACCTTATCCTTATAACGGCGCGTTCCCATGCGGGCCATACACATGCCCTTTATTTCTGCTGAAGGAATGTTCGGGACATTTATATTGAAAAAGACTCCATCGGGAATGGGATTTCCGTCGCCCAACCAGCCTAGAAATGTCATCACTGCGTCGGCCGCGGTATCATTATGGAATTCGATATCGCGCGAATGTGTGACGAGCGAGACCGCGATAGATGGAACGTCCGAGATTATCCCCTCCATCGCCGCGCACGCCGTGCCCGAATAGGTAACGTCGTCGCCTAGGTTCGGGCCCTGGTTTATACCTGAGATGACAAGGTCAGGACCAAAATTTAGCACGTCTATCCCCATCGTAACACAGTCCGTAGGAAACCCGTCGCATTTATACGCTGAGAAATCAGCGAGAAGGAAACGCTTGTCCGCCCTTACAAGGTGTACAGGCCTGTCGAGCGTCATAGCGTGGCCGCAGTTGCTACGTTCGCGGTCAGGCGCTACGAGCAGGATATCATGTCCACAGTCAAAGAGGCGCTTCGCCATCGTCTGTATTCCAATGGAATATATTCCGTCGTCGTTGGTCAGAAGAACTTTCATGGCTGTCAAAAAATTATCTTCTCGATGAGATAAAAGATTGGGGACATCAGTATCGGGAGGATATTAGTTATCATTAGCCCGAGCAGGATGAACATGCCGTAGCGTTCCAGCACATAATACCCATGCATCCATTTATATGGCAGGAAGACGTAGAGTATGCGCGACCCGTCAAGCGGCGGGATAGGAATTAGATTGAACGCAGCAAGCCCGATGTTCATATATATCATTATCTGGATGAACATCTGCGCTCCGTACGACTGAAAGAGCGACGGCGCGAACTTCGCGAGCTGCACGCAGACAAACGCCGTTAGTATATTCCCTGCGGCCCCAGCTAGCGCCACAATGACCATGTCGCGTCTGGGGTTTTTGAAATTTCCGGGATTGATCGGCACAGGCTTCGCCCAGCCAAACCTAAAGAGAAGAAGGCAGAGCGCCCCGACCGGGTCAAGGTGGTGCAGCGGATTAAGGCTCAAACGTCCATCAAGCTCCGCGGTGCGGTCTCCGCATTTGTAAGCCGCGTATCCATGGCAGTACTCATGAAAAGTTATAGCCCACAGCATAGCCGGCAGGCCAAGCAGCATCTCGGCGATTTTTGCAGACATATCTCCTCCGCCAAACAACATACATATCACGTCCTAACATATCCAACTTGCAAACAACAAGCGGTATTTTAACATGACCGAGGGTTGAACATACAACGTTAAATGCGTAAAAGGGGCGTCACCATTTCCAGTAAAATCCCAACAGGCCGCGACCTATATCGACACGCACATCATTGCCAACCGCCCTGTTGCTTATGCTGTACGGCCGGCTATACTCAAGCTCGACGTCGTTCAGCGGCCACTTCGCGCCCTTGATAGAGACTCCTGCGCACTCCTGTGAGAACGACAGCAGAGATATCGCCTCCGGGGCCTTTGAAAAATCGGCGGTCAGAGAGGACTTTCCTCTCAGAAATATCATTCCTTCTTCATCGTCAGCCATTCCGACAGGGATATAATTCTGTGAACGATGAAGGAAAGATATAACGAGGCTCCATAGGTGGTCAAAGCGTCCGCCAAACGCTCCGCTGAGAAATATTCCCTTCAAGCTCTCCCGCTTTTGATTTTTATCAAAAATATCCAGCGCGAGCTGAAAATCCGTCAGATCCTTATCGCTGTCAAACTTTGCCGTTGGGACTCCGAGCTCAACGGAGCGTCTCCACGCGGAGGATGAGGAGCTGTCGCAGTCGCCAATAAGCATGTCAGGCGTTATATGCGCGTCAAGGCAAAATTCAAGTCCCTTGTCCACGGCCCAAGTCTCGCTCTGAAAATTCAGCGAGGCGAGCCAATCTGAGGACGGCGCTCTGCCGCCGAGGACCATCAGGCAGATATCGTCGTCGTATGGGATATTTATAGAAATATCAGGCAGTGAAAGAATGCTCAAAGGACGGCCTCCTAAAATAAATGCTTATTAAATAAATATCGCGCCGTGCGGCGCGACCCGCTAGCCCTTGGAGATTTTCAGGAACTTCTCGCCGAGAGCGCGGCCTTTAGCTCTCCATTCGTCCTCTGTTCCAAGGTTCTCAAGCACGTAGTCCGCGCGTTTGATTTTTTCCTCGCGCGGGAGAAGCTTGCTCTCGCGCCTGGATATCTCCTCCATGTTCCAGCTGCGTTTAGCGTTGCGCTGAACGCGCTTCTCCGTTGGCGCGGAGGCAAAGACTATTTTGTCTATCCACGGAGGCACGCCGCACTCGAACAAGAGCGGTATCTCGACTACGACCCATCCAGACGAATTCTTCACCATGCGTTCCAGTTCTTCTATCGTATGCCTGTGTAAGAGCTTCGAGGCAAACTCATATTCGCGTTCGTCGTTAAAAATTATGTTCGCTATCTTCGCGAATACTTCTTTCTTTTCTCCCTTAAAGAACCCCTTGCCCCATCTCCTCGCGGTGCAGCTGCGCACGGAGCGCAGACTCCACATATCGCGAGCCACTGTGTCCGCGTCGAAGACGGAGGCCCCCATAGCGCGCCAGACGGAGCACAATGTGCTCTTACCAGCGCCAACGTCGCCTGTCAGCCCTATGGTCAACATGGTAACCGCCTCCAAAAGTTTCATCTTCGACATCGACGCAGGTCTTTGGGATCTCGCCTATAAACCGCGACGTCGTGTTCCTCTGTATCCCTCCAAAGATAAGTCTGCTGCCGGCCCCTGTCATGAACAGCCGCTCTCTCGCTCGCGTCATGCCGACATAGCAGAGCCTTCTCTCTTCCGAGAGGTCGCTCTCTCCGTCTACAGAACGCGCGCTTGGGAATATTCCCTCTTCCATTCCCGCGAGGAACACTATCGGAAATTCCAACCCCTTTGCGGCGTGAAGCGTAAGCATGTTAACGCTGTCGTCCATCGTCCGCGCGACAGTATCCTGGTCAGTAAAGAGCGGTATCTCTGTCAGAGCCTGCGCTAGGTCTCCGCCCTCCGGCACAAGC
>JAUNSQ010000024.1:3123-13817 GCA_030539135.1 Synergistaceae bacterium
GATAAAATTTCCATCACGTTCTCCTCGCGTTCCTCCCACTCCTCTGGATAGTTCGCCCTGAGGTAATCGACATAGCCGCCTGTATATAGTATCTCCTCAACGGCCTGTCTCACGTCGGAGGAACATGAGCATATATTAGACATATCTCTCGCGAGCTGCCTTGCCCCATCTTTCGCCTTTCCGCGAAGGTCGCCGCCAGTCTCCTCTATTTTCTGCCACACGGAGGAGGCTTCTGTCTGTTCCAGAGATGTTATATATGAGGCTAGGAGCTCAACACTCTTCTTGCCGACTCCGCGCGTCGGGATATTCGCCACCCTCGCCAAAGAGACGCTGTCGCGCGGGTCGACGGCTAGCCGCATCATCGACAGAACGTCCTTGACCTCGGCGCGTTCATAGAAAGCCAGCCCGCGTATGACGCGGTACGGTATCGCGTTCTCGATGAGAGCCTGTTCAAGTCCGCGGCTCAACACGTTCATCCTGTAAAGGATCGCGATCTCGGAATATTTATAACCGTCGTCGTGGAGCTTTTCTATCTTTCGGGCTATCCACGCGGATTCGTCCAAGTCCGTCCTAGCTCTGTGAAATTTTATTTCGCTGCCTCTGTCGGAGGCCGTCCAGAGATTTTTCGGTCTGCGGTCGCTGTTATTTTTGATGACGCCGTTCGCGCCGTCGAGGATATTGCCTGTAGAACGGTAATTCTGGTCCAGCACGACCACCTTCGCGCCCTTAAAGTCGTTCTCAAAATTCATTATCATGGACATATCCGCGCCGCGCCAGCCGTATATGGATTGGTCTGGATCGCCGACGACCATTATCTTGCGGCCTGAGTCGACGAGGCACCTCAGCATCAAATACTGCGGTCTGTTCACGTCCTGATATTCGTCAACAAGCACCCAGTCGATCCGCGAACGCTCGTGTTCCCTGACGGAAGCATCCGTGGCGAATATGTGCAGCGGGACGGCGAGCAGATCGTCAAAATCCAGCGCACCCTGAGCAAGGAGGGCTCTCTTGTACATCTCGTACAGCGGCATCCACTTTGGGTCGATATATACGTCGCCGGTTACAGGGTTAGCCTCTGTCTTGGCGCGTGATATCAGCTCCAGCGCGCCGCCTACGTCCATCCTCTTCGGGTCTATATCAAGGGCGGCGAGGGACTTTTTTACGACGCTTCTAACGTCGCTCCTGTCGAACACGACAAAATTACGAGGATAGCCGAGTTTTTCAAGCGCGTCGGGATATCTGTGAAGGAAACGCAGCCCGTAGGAGTGGAAAGTCGAGACCTCCATCCCCTTGAGGTCGGAGCCCATCAACGATTCCACACGCGTCTTCATCTCTTTCGCGGCCTTATTGGTGAACGTCAGCGCCAAGATACGCCATGGAGACACGTTCTTGTTCTCTATCAGATGAGCTATCTTCGTCGTAAGCACGCGCGTCTTGCCGCTTCCAGCACCGGCAAGCACGAGCTCATGCCCGTCGCAGTATTCGACGGCTTCCCTCTGTTTAGGATTTAATTTATCGATATATGACGCGCACATAAAATCATCCTCGCAAAAAAATATTACCGCTCTCTATCCAAAGACTGACAACAAAAAAGAGGAGCCAAAAGGCTCCTCTTATTATACATAAAATTCTTTAGCGCGGCTCAAGGAGTCCATATCCGCCCTCTTGACGGCGGTAGACCACATTTACAGCTCCCGTGGCGTCGTTCTTGAACAAGAAGAAGTTGTGCCCGAGAAGGTCCATCTGCATCGTAGCCTCGGTGGGCGTCATGACGTCCACGCTGAACTTCTTTATCTTGACTATCTCTCTTGATTCGGCGTCATCCTCCGCTTGCGTCTGCGGAAGGAGATCCGGGTCGATGTCGAACGACACGTTCTGCGTCTTCAGCCTTGCCTTATCGGTGAGGTAATCCTTGTGCTTCTTGACTTGGCGTTCGATGTTCTTCAGCGCCCTGTCGAAAGCCTTTCTGAGGTCCGGCGCGTAATCCTCTCCGCGCATCACGACCCCGTTAACGTTGGAGGTTATCTCTACGACATTCATTCCGCGTTTGAAATTGAGCGCCACCTGAGTATCAAGTATCTTGTCAAAGAACTTCTCGATCTTCCCAAGCTTCTTGTCCATGTACTCCTTGATATCTCCGGGCAGTTCGACGTTGCGCGTTACAAAACGTACTTCCATAGCAACTCCTCCATTCTGCTCTGGTGCGGATAAACTCCGCTTCATGTTTTTATTCTATCATCACCTGACCGACATATCAATCTGGATTTTTAGTTATTTTCCAGATTGACTGAGGCTTGTGTAATTGTATAATCAACGCAGTACAATTCATAAAACAACTGAATAATAGGAGGAACTGCGATGAGACTGTCTAAGAGGATACAAGAGATACAGCCTTCGGCTACGATAAGCATATCCAACAAGGCAAAGGCGATGAAAGCGGAGGGCAAACCGGTACTTTCCTTCAGCGTCGGCGAGCCGGACTTCAATTCGCCGGAATGCGCGTCAAAGGCCGCGATAGATGCTATCAACCGCGGCGAATCACATTATACGCTGAACCCCGGCATAATAGAACTTCGTCAGGAGGTCGCCAAGTATTACAAGAAACGCTTTAACCTCGACTACACGGCCGACGAAGTGCTCGTCTCATCAGGGGCCAAGCCGCTTCTCTACGAGGCTCTGCAGATGCTTGTCGACCCAGGCGACGAGGTCATACTGTTCGCTCCCGCGTGGGTGAGCTACGTCGAACAGATACACCTCGCCGGCGGCAAAGAAGTCATCGTAGACACGCTCGCTACAGACCTGCTCCCAACAAGAGCGGCCCTTGACAAGGCGCTGTCGCCAAAGACCGTTGGCATACTCATGAACACTCCTTCAAACCCATCAGGCGCAATTTACGGCGAGGAGACTCTAAAGATGATTGCCGACGTCGCGCGTGAAAAGGGCCTTTGGATAATATTCGATGAAATTTACGAACGCCTAGTGTACGGCGGAGCAAAGCACGTCAACATACTCAACGTCGCTCCTGACCTCAGAGACCAAACCATCTTGATCAACGGCGCGAGCAAGGCATACGCCATGACAGGATGGCGCATAGGATACGCGGTCGGGCCAAAAGAACTTATAAAAAAGATGAATACCCTGCAGGCCCACCTTACGTCAAACGCCTCGTCAATAGCACAGTGGGCCGCGCTTGGCGCGCTGAAAGACGGCGACCCTGTCGTGGAAAAGATGCGTCAGGCGTTTGAAGAGCGCAGAGGCACGATACTCGAACTCGTCCGCGACATGCCATACCTCAAAGTCAGAGAACCGGAGGGCGCTTTCTACATCTTCGTCGACATACGCGACTGCCCGTTGCCTGACGATATGAAATTCTGCGAGCGCCTGCTCGAAGAGAAATTTGTCGCGGCAGTCCCGGGCACGGCGTTCTTCGCCCCAGGCTTCGTCCGCTTCTCATACGCGTGCTCAATGGATAATATAAAGGAAGGTATGAAAAGGCTGAAAGAGTTCCTCCAGAGCCTATAATCACACAGATGCTTGCGGCGGGCCTAACGGTCCGCCGCTTTTTTATACGCCTCTATTTCCTTCTGCCTTATCCATTCGCCGATCTGCGCGCCGGAAAGATTTTCCGGTATGGGGCCTCCGTGAGCGCTCCTTATCGCCGAGATATACCTTTCAAAATTTTGCAGACAGTCCGCCTGAGCGCCTCCGTTGTCCGCCGCAATTATCGCCGCGAAGCCATCGGCGCCTATCGGATGTTTCTCGAGCCTTACGAGCAGATCGACGACCTTCCCCGGCTGAGTCATCCTAGACGGCCTCATGTGCTCGCGTATCGCAAACTCCGCGCACTGATACCACCTCTTCGGGAGCGGCATCGCCTTGTCTATCTCACACAGGGCTTCCAGCCCCTTAGCCTCGTGTCCATAGTGGTGTGGAAGCATATCGTCAGGCGTCAGCCCCTTTCCAATGTCGTGCATCAGAGCCGCGAAGCGTACCTCAATTCGCGGGCAGCGAGCGGATACGTCATCAAGCACCATCATAGTATGCTCGAACGCGTCTCCCTCCGGGTGATATTCAATGGGCTGCGCCCTGCCAATCAGCGAGTGTATCCATGGAAAAATAATCTCAAGCAGACCGGATTCGTTCAACGCGCGAAAATACATCGATGGCTTCGGGGACGCTAAAGCTTTCTCAGTCTCGGCAAGTATACGCTCCTTTGGCTCGTCCCTTATCTCATCTCCGCAGACTCTCATCATTTCTATTGTCCCGCTGTCGATAGCAAAGCCGAACTGAGCCGACTGCCTAGCGGCACGGAGAGCGCGGACGGGGTCGTCCGTAAAATGCCGAGACGTCGCGCGAATAGTTTTGTTCTTTATGTCTTCTCTTCCCCCATACGGGTCGACCACGCCGCCGCCCCAAAGTGACCTCGCCATGCTGTTCATCGTCGTATCGCGGCGATAAAGGTCTTCCTCGATAGTCACTTCCGGGCCGAAATCGACGGCAAACCCCTTGTACCCTCTACCGTGCTTCTTCTCGGTGCGTGCAAAGGCTACCTCGCACATATTTTCATCTATCTGCAATAGGAATACGGGGAAAGAGCCCCCTACCTTTTTCGCGTTTGGAAACTCGCGCAAGAAGACCTCTTCTGAGACACCACAGACGACATAATCTTTGTCATGAGGGCTTTTGCCCATGACTGTATCGCGCACATACCCGCCGACCAAGTACGCGCTGCCACCCAAGTCTTTTATTTTTACCGCGAAAGTTTTTTCATCCATAAACATATTTTACAGCACACTCATAAAAATACTGCGTGGCGTGATTTGCGGCAGATTGCAGTCGATAACGATGTAACACGAAGCAAGCCCACCGCAGGCACACTTTTCTAATAACCGCTCACGCGAAATTTAGCGCGGAGTTCGAGCGATAACGACGCAATATGAAGCGGCAGGGTTCGCTGGCGCACCTTTTCGTGCGTCAAGAACCCTGCCTCGAATGTTGCTAAGTTAGCGCCGAAATACGCGCTAAATTTATTTTTCCATTATTTCTTTCTCTTTATCCGCAAGTATAGCATCTATCCTCTTGATGGAGGCGTCCGTCTCGTCCTGGGCCTGTTTCTGAAATTTTTTCAAGTCGTCCTCTGTTATCTTGCTGTCCTTCTCCATCTTTTTGAGGGCTTCCAGTATATCGCGGCGGACGTTTCTTATCGCGACCCTTGCGTCCTCGGCGGTCTTATTTACGATTTTCGTAAGCTCGACGCGGCGCTGCTGGGTAAGTTCGGGGAGGTTAAGGCGGATAGACTCGCCGTCGTTCTGCGGCGTAATGCCAAGCGGCGAGCTCTGTATGGCCTTCTCAATAGCCTTTATCGCGCTCTTATCCCACGGGGTAATGACGATCTGCCTAGGTTCTGGCACGTTGACCGAACCCATATTCTTTACGGGCGTCGGAGTTCCGAAATAATCCACTTTGATTTCATCGACCAGAGCCGGATGGGCTCTTCCTGTGCGTATGCCAAGCAAATTGCCCTTGAGGACTTCCAGCGTTTTTTCACTACGGGTCTTAAGGTCTTTAATAAGATTCTGAGGCACAAGAATCACTCCCTAATGTAATTATTTTAGCGTGAGGCGCAACGCCTATATTGTAACGGCAAGCAGCCAGTTCGCAAAGCAATTTTTATATAATCGGCTAAAATTTTTCTAATCGCAGACTATCGAGCCGATATTCTCTCCGTCGATAAGCAGTCTGCGGAGATTTCCCTCTTTAAGGGCGTCAAAGACAATGATAGGTATGCTGTTCTCCTGACAGAGCGAAAACGCCGCCGCGTCCATGACTTTGAGCTGCATTTTTATCGCGTCCATGTATGTTATCTTGGGCAGACGGACGGCATCCTGGAACTTCTCTGGGTCTTTATCGTATATGCCGTCGACCTTCGTCGCTTTCAAGACACAGTCGGCCCCAATCTCAGAGGCCCTGAGCGCGGCCGTCGTATCCGTAGAGAAATACGGCGAACCTGTCCCTGCGGCGAAGATAACTATGCGCCCCTTTTCGAGGTGACGAATAGCGCGGCGGCGGATAACGGTCTCCGCGACTTGCTTCATCTCGATCGCGGACTGCACCCTCGTCGGCTGGCCAAGACGTTCGAGCGCGTCTTGAAGGGCCAGAGCGTTGATGACAGTTCCAAGCATTCCCATATAGTCGGCCTGAGCGCGTTCGATGCGGACAGTCTGAGCGCCTCGGATGATATTGCCGCCTCCGACGACCATAGATATCTCTATCCCTTCTTTTGCCACGTCGGCTATCTGTGAGCAGATATCTTTGATCGTGTCGTAATCAAGGCCGAAGTGCGAGTTGCCCGCAAGAATTTCGCCTGAGAGTTTGAGCAAGATCCTGTTAAATTTTCGTCCCATATTGCCAGCCCCTTCTCGTATGATTTTCATTTTGGTAGAAAAAAAGCGAGGGAACAAAGTCCCTCGCTTTCAGTGAACTGCAAATTACTTAGCTTCGATTATAAAACGCGAGAAGCGGCGGACCTGCATGTTTTCGCCAATCTTCGCGATATTCTCGATGAGCAGATCCTTGATCTTTACGTTGGGGTCGCGGACGTATTTCTGCTCAAGCAGACAGTAGTCCTCATAGAACTTATTAATGCGGCCCTCTGCGATCTTGTCGAGCATCTTCTCGGGCTTGCCCTCTTCGCGAGCCTGAGCCATGATGACTTCTTTCTCATGCTCGATGACTTCCGCGGGAACGTCTTCCGGCTTGATGTATTCCGGATTAGCCGCCGCGATATGCATCGCTATCTCATGTCCAAGAAGTTTGAACTCGTCTGTGCGGGCGACGAAGTCTGTCTCGCAGTTCAGCTCAAGAAGCACGCCAAGTTTAGCGTTGCTGTGGATATAGCTGAAAATAGCTCCTTGGGATGCGTTGCGTTCGGCCTTCTTGGCCGCCTTTGCCAGCCCCTTCTCACGAAGAAGGTCTACCGCTTTTTCTATCTCTCCGCCGCATTCGACGAGAGCTTTTTTGCAGTCCATCATTCCGACGGACGTGCGCGCGCGAAGTTCGGCGACGAGCGCCGCTGTGATATCTGCCATATTAGTTACTCTCCTTCCAGCCCTTCTGCTCTTCGATAGCCTTATTGACGGCCTTGTCGCCCTCTTCGACTACCGGTTCCAGATGCTCAGGGACCTCGTTTATAACTGCCTCGGCCGCTTCGGCCTCGACAGGAGCCTCTTCTTCAACTTTAGAATCCTGTCCCTGACGGCCTTCGATGAAAGCGTCGGACATAAGTCCTACGATAAGCTCGATCGCGCGGATAGCGTCGTCGTTGCCCGGAATCGGATAGTCGATGAAGTCAGGGTCGCAGTTCGTGTCAACGATAGCGATGACAGGGATATTGAGCTTGCGGGCCTCGAGGATAGCGTTCGCCTCACGGCGCGGGTCGATGACGAACATCGCGTCTGGCGTATTCTTCATATCCTTGATGCCGGAGAGGTACTTCTCCAGTTTCGCGCGGACCTTGCGCATCTGGACGACCTCTTTCTTAGGATACTTGTTGATCGTTCCGTCTTCTTCCATCGTCTGGAGCTCGACCATGCGCATGACGCGCTTGCGGATCGTTCCAAAGTTCGTGAGAAGTCCGCCGAGCCAGCGCTGGTTGATGTAATACTGTCCGGCTTTGAGAGCTTCATCGTGGATAGGCTCCTGGGCCTGGCGCTTTGTCCCTACGAAAAGGATGCTTCCGCCCGACTTGGAGACCTCACGGACGAAATCATAGGCTTTCTCAAGCCCTTTGACCGTCTTCTGAAGGTCGATGATATAGATACCGTTGCGTTCCGTGAAGATGAATGGCTTCATCTTCGGGTTCCAGCGCCTGGTCTGATGTCCAAAATGGACGCCGCACTCAAGCAGCTGTTTCATACTTACTACTCCCATTGTGAATCCCTCCTGTTTTTTCCTCCAGATACTTCGCCCTCCGCAACCACCTTTCGGCAACAATTACGAAGTCCATATCTGTGTGTGATTTACACCGCTCCTGAGTATAACACAGTATCCGAAATTTGCGCAAGGAAATTATAGAAAACTGTTAACACCTGTTTAACGTGAAAATTACAAGAGCGCGCTTTTAACCCTAGTTATGAGACAACATAGCGCCCTGGTGACGAGATCACAATTCTAAGCTATCTTCGTTTAATAGAAAATCATAAATACTCATAGTCACAATACCGTCTTCATCTCGTCTGGGACTTATAACATCTTTTACAACAACGATTTTTTTAAAAGAATCGTGGATATTTACAAGGGATTCCTTTTCTCGCCTGACCTTTTCTTCGTCAGGCAAGTCAAATGCAGATTGGACATAATATCTTCTACTGCCGAGATTAGCTACAAAATCTATTTCCAAGCGTTTTTTTTCTTGTTTCCCATCTTCAGTTTTTCCTCTTTTCTGAACAACTCCCACATCTATATGAAAGCCTCTGTGCCTCAGTTCGTTATAAATAATATTCTCCATCAAATGAGTTTCTTCTACTTGCCTGAACCCAAGCCTCGCATTGCGAAGCCCCACGTCTTCAAAATAATATTTAAGCGGAGAACCTATATATTTTCGCCCTTTCACATCATATCTGCTAGCTTCATTAACAATAAAAGCATCCTTCAAGTACTCGATATACTGCCTGATCGTATTCAAGCTGACATCAGATTTGATTGCGCTTTTGAAAGTCGCCTGTATCTTTGGAGGATTAGTTAGAGAACCAATTGCCGAAGCTAAGATGTTTATTAAATCGTTGAGCTCTTGCAGCTTTTCAATATTGTTCCTCTCTAAAATATCCTTAATGTACGTCTCTTCAAACAATCTGCTCAGATAGTTTATCTTTTGTGCTTCAGACTTCATAGTCAAAACAAGCGGCAACCCACCATAAGTCACATAGTCCGACCAACCACGATACTCGTCGCCGTCATACGCATTCATAAACTCTTTAAAAGTCAACGGGTACACATGGACTTCGTCTCCTCTGCCACGAAATTCCGTAATAATATCTCTGGACAAAAATCTGGAATTGCTGCCTGTTACATATATATCGGCGTTTGATATGTGCAATAGAGAATTTAGCGCCTCTTCAAAATCCTCCAGCATCTGCACTTCATCTAAAAGCATAAAGTATTTCTTTTTATCAACAATTAACGACTCAATATAGTCTAACAAAACATCTGGGTCACGGTATTGCTTATTTTTACGCTGATCAAGCTCAATGGATATTATATGGTTCTCGTCTACCCCGCTGTTTATTAGATAATCCTTAAAAATTTTAAAAATCAAATATGATTTACCACATCTTCTAATGCCGGTTATCACTTTAACTAACCCATTGTCCATACGACTTATAAGCGATTTCAGATAATAATCTCTTTTGATTTCCATGGCATCCTCCAACTCATTGAACAATATGGGCATTTGTGCCCCTTTTGTTCATCATTATACGCTTTTCATCGTGAGATTACTAGAAAGGGAAAAATTAGGCAACACATAACAAAAACCGCCCCAATTATGAGGCGGCAGACTTCATAAAATATAAAAATAATTTCATTAGACAAATATGGCGGAGAGGGTGGGATTTGAACCCACGTGACAGCTCATCACCGCCAAGACGATTTCGAGTCGCCCGCCTTCGACCACTCGGCCACCCCTCCGTAAAACTATTTGATAAGATTGGCGGAGAGTAGAGGATTTGAACCTCTGGTGGCTTGTGACCACAAACGGCTTCCAACCGTTCACCATAGACCTCTCGGACAACTCTCCGCAACGATGGGCATTATAACTTATTGCCCTACTGATGTCAAAACATTGCGGCCTATTTCACCCGTTTATTCTCAAAGAACTTTCTCAGCATATCGGAGCATTCATCGGCGAGTATACCTGAGATGACCTCGCACTTGTGATACATCCTCGGGTCGCGCGGGATATCATACAGGGAGCCGACGCCACCGGCCTTTGGGTCGAAAGCGCCGAATACGATACGCTCCATTCTGCATTGAACGATAGCCCCCGCGCACATCACGCAGGGTTCGAGCGTAACGTAGATAGTACAGCCGTCAAACCGCCAGCTGTTCAAAACTTTTGCGGCCTCGGTCATCGCCGCCATCTCCGCGTGCATGAACGGAGAGTTTTCTGCGCCGCGCATGTTGCGGCCACGCCCAATGACCTCCCCGCCGCGGGCGACCACAGCGCCGATCGGGATCTCGCCAAGCGCATAAGCCCTCTCCGCTTCTGCCAGCGCTTCTTTCATAAAACGCAAATCATCCATCTATCTGGCAACCCCCATACAAATATGGTATACTTCCTCTGTTTGACGCTTGTGCCTGTAGCTCAGCTGGATAGAGTGCCGCCCTCCGGAGGCGAAGGTCTGGGGTTCGAATCCCCACAGGCACGCCAGTCAATTTGTTGATTATAATCCATAGAGTGTTTTTTGTCGGGGGCCCAGTCCCATGCGGCGGAAATCCGCGAACCTTGTCAGGTCCGGAAGGAAGCAGCAATAAACGGAAACTTCCGGGTGCCATGGGAGCGCTGGGTCTCCGACAAAAGGCACTCTTTTTATTTATTTTTACAAAATTTAATTTATCTCTCCTGCGTGGAACATATATACAAATTCTGTGTAACGTATGTGTAACATCCGAAACATTTACTTCCGAGATGAAATTTA
>JAUNSQ010000025.1:0-3567 GCA_030539135.1 Synergistaceae bacterium
TCGCGTCCTCCGTATGGGTTCGAATATTGGCCGTTCGGGCGGTTCGTGTATACTCGGAAAGTGCCGCCGCGGAAGAAGCTGATTATCATGACGGCGAGCAACACTACCGCGAACAATCCGACGAGAAGTATGAACGCCGGAAAAGCGAAGCCGAATATCAGTGTTCCCAAAAGCAGAAATATAAGGAATGGCATGGTCTACCTCCTATACCGCACAGAATTATTTATCTTTCGGAGCCTTTTTAGCTTTCGCGGTCGGGCGCTTGGCGGCCGGTTTGCGCGGAGCCGACGACGCGCCGCGTCCTGCCGGTCTCGCGCTCTTCGGCTTGTCCGAGGACCCGCGCCCCTCGCTTCTGCCGCGCTTTGGAGCGCCTTCGCGGGAGAACGATGATTTCTCGCCGCGTTCATAGCGCGGTTTATCGTTCTTTCCGTAGCGCGGTTTGCCGTCGCGCGGTGTCGAAGACTTTTCTTTGCGCTCGTAGGTTGGCTTGTCGTCCTTTGAATAACGCGGCTTGTCGCTCTTCGCGTATCGCGGCTTATCGTCTTTCCGATAGCGCGGCTTGCCTTCGCGTCCCTCCGCCGCGCTTTCTTTCTTATATCCGTAAGGTGTATGTGGTTTCTCGTCGTCGCCCTGCCCCCTGTATGTCGGGCGGGCTTCTTTCATCTTGCCACTGCGGTAGCGGTCTTTTTCGGGAAGGTCGGTCTTCTTGCGTTTCTCTCCGCGCTTCTCGACGAAGCCGCCCGATGGACGCTTCGTTACTTCTTTAAGTTCGCCTGTTGCCGCAGAGCGTTTGCGTCTCGTCGGCGCTTCCTTTGGAGCTTCAGCGCGGACGGAGTCCTTCCTCGTCACGGTGTGCGGCTTCGGTTCTAGGTCGCAGGGCGATCCCTCCATTGTCTTTCTGCGGAGCTGCCCGCATGCCGCGTCGATATCGCTGCCCTGCTCTTGGCGTATCTCGTTCTCAAACCCAGCGGTCGTGAGGATGCTCCTGAACCTGAGTATGTCTTCAGCCTTTGGTCTCTCGTAGCGGTCGTCCACCGCGTTGAAGGGGATGAGGTTCACATAGACGTGTATCCCCTTGAGGAAGCGCACGAGTCCGCGCGCCTGCTCAACGCCGTCGTTCACGCCGCCGAACAGAGCGTATTCTATCGTTATGCGGTCGCCCGTCTTCTTCTGGTACGTCTGCATCGCGTCGCGAAGCTCGGCGAGCGGGTATGTCTGATTGACCGGCATCAGGCGGCTGCGCAGGTCATTGTCGGCCGCGTGGAGCGATACCGCGAGGCGGACGCCAAGTCCGGATTCCGCCAGCTCGTTTATCCCTGGAATGACGCCGGAGGTCGAGATCGTCATGTGGCGTATGCCAAGGTTGCGCATCTTCGGGTCGTTCAGCATGCGGACGGATTTTAGCACGTTTTCCGTGTTGAGGAACGGTTCGCCCATGCCCATGTAGACGATGTTGTTTATCTCGCGGTCGAGGTTCTTTTCCATCGCAAGGAACTGTCCCGCTATCTCCCCAGCGGAGAGGTTGCGCACGAAGCCTGACAGCCCCGTCGCGCAGAATGTGCATTGCAGAGGACATCCGACCTGTGTCGATATACAGGCAGTGAGCCTGTCGTTCTGGCGCAGCAGCACGGATTCGACTGTGTTGCCGTCGCGCAGCTTCCAGAGATATTTTCTTGTGCCGTCGAGCTTTGAATGCTGTTCATTGACCAGTTCCGGCGCGGAGAATTCGACGCGCTGAGTGAGAAGTTCGCGCAGCGGCAGCGACAGATTTGTCATCTCCTCTGCGTCGAAGACCTTCTTCTGCCACATCCACTGGCATATCTGGTCGGCGCGGAACTTCGGCTGACGAAGCTCCTCCGCGAGCCACTTTATCCATTCTTCATTATTGAGATCTAAAGCGTAAATTTTTTCTGACATTGATTTGACCACGGGCGTGTCTTTATTCCGCGTCCGAGTTTCCTTTCTGATGTTTGGTTGTGTCTGGCGATTATTATATCAGTTCGAGCACGGACTGTAAGAGTACGTTGCACCCCTTCGCGGCGTCGGCGAAGTCCGTCCATTCCTCGGGACAGTGGCTGCGTCCGTCCTTGGACGGCACGAATATCATCGCGGCGGGGCAGACCTTGCAGACGAATTGAGCGTCATGTCCCGCGCCGCTGTACATGCGCTTCACGGAGTATCCAATCTCCTTCGCCTTCCTCTCTACGAGCGACACCATATCCGCGTCGAAGCTCACAGGCGGGACATCTACTAGCCTCTTGAACTCGAACTTCAGCCCGCGCTTGCCCGCACACCTTGCAAAAATATCCTCGACTTCATGCTTGCCCTGCTCGAACAGAGCCTTGTCATACTGGCGGAAGTCTACAGTGAAGCAGCATTTTCCAGCCACTATATTTATAACGTCCGGCTCGACGGATATCCTGCCGACAGTCCCGACGCAGCTGTTGCCTATGCGAAGCGCGAGCTTCTCGACCTCCATTGCCGCCTCCGCCGCCGCGAGCAGCGTGTCGTGACGAAGTTCCATCGGCGTAGACCCAGCGTGGTTCGCCTCGCCGCTGTATTCGCATCTCCACCACGCCAGGCCCTGTATGCCCTCGACGGCCCCGATGGATACGCCCTCCACGTCGAGCTTCGGTCCCTGTTCGATATGCAGTTCAAAATAATTTCCGTAGGGGATAGTCTTGTTTCCGCAGTAGCCGATGCGCTTGAGCTCGCCCTCGATAGATAGCCCCGCGTCGTCCTTCACGGCGTAAACTACGTCGAGCGTCCGTGCTTTCGTGAAGTAGCTGCTGCCCATCAAGTCAAGCTGAAAGCGCGCGCCCTCTTCATTTGTGAAGGCCGCCAGAGCGACGGGGCGCGTCGTCGTGATATTGTTATCGTTGAGCGTGCGCATGACCTCTAGGCTGCCGAGGACTCCATAAGCTCCGTCGAACAGTCCTCCGTCGCGCACGGTGTCTATATGCGAGCCCATGATGACGGGCGCGGCGTCCTTATCCGTCCCCGCTCTGTATGCGAAGATGTTTCCTATCTCGTCTATGCGAAGCTCGAAACCTGAGTCGATTATCCATTTGCACAGCAGATCGCGCCCAACCTTGTCGCCGTCGGAGAGAGCCAGTCTGTTGCGGCCACCCGTCTCCGGCGTGAAGCCCATCTCGCCCATCTCTTTGAGCGAACGCTCCAGCCTTTCGGAATTGATGCGTATATCGGAATGATTTTCCATAATGTTTTCCCCCAAATATATATTGTAAGAGTTATTGTACCTTATTGGCGCACTCCGTGCCCCTGCTCAAACATGAGAATGGCGTATGGGATAGGGCGCTCCTGCAGCCGCGTGTTGCTCGGGTGCGTGAACGTCATGCCGCGCCACCAAAGAGAGCTCGACCCGCCGCCGTCGAGGTTCAGCCCAGTCGTTATGCCGAGCCACTTGCAGGCCGTGCGCATCTCTTCTATCGTCGCGCCCACGCTGTGCATGCTGTCGCGCCCGTCGATGACGCCCCACAGCACGCGCGTTCTGTCCGTGCCGACAAACGTCCTTGGGTGTCGTTTGGTCAGCACGCCGACATTGAT
>JAUNSQ010000025.1:3577-13809 GCA_030539135.1 Synergistaceae bacterium
CCGTCCTTCACGAGCAGGGGCCCAGCCTGCATCATCTCTGTGAACTCATTGAACTGAGCCGCGCCGATGTCCGCGATCTCCTTGCCGTCTATGAATATCGTCTTGCCAGCCGCGTTCCATCCAAAGGCAGAACGCCTCGGCCAAAAATGTGAGCTCTCCATCATCCCTTGACGGCGCAGTATGCCAATCGGCTTCGCGCCTCCAAAATACCCGCCGTTGATCCCGCCGATGACCCCGTAATTCTCTGTGGCTATCGTCGCGAGAGTAGCCTTTGGGGAGCCTATCATCTGCGCCGTCGCTATCTGGCACGGCACGGCATTCATATTCACAGCCAACACAGCGATGAACAGCGGCTCGTTCTTCTCGTTCTTCAAGTCTCCGTTCGCAGGGCCGGAAGGGTCGCCGACGCCATGCTTTATAAACGTGAGCTCCGTGAGGTTCCACCCGAAAGTCGCCCGCCAAGAAGCCTGCTTCTTGCATTGGGCTATCCACTCGCGCAGAGCGGGAAGGTCGTCCACCGTGAACGGTTCGTCAGAGGCCGAGAGCCATGCCGACGGAGCATGGGGCGACATGCTCGACGCCACCTCCGTGACAGGGTCCTTCTCGCTCCACTCCGGCAGCAGCGTTATCTGTTCCCATACGTTGATGACAAAGCCCCAGCCCATAGCCTCAAGCGTGAGGCGGGTCGCGTCCGAGCGGGTGATATCTCCCTCGAAGTCAGAGAAATATTTTGCAGGGACGGGGTGCCCCAGAGCCCCAAAGACCTTCGGCAAAAATTCAGCCTTGGTCATCGCCTCCGCGGGCGCGGAAATTGCGGAAATGCCCAAAAACGAGAAACAAAGCGCGGTAAATATAAGCGTATGCAGTTTATTTATTTTCATCATGCCAGTGATGATAGTATTGACAGGCGAAGGCATAATCAGTATAATCACTTACGTTCGTTAAAAATTGTCCCATGGGGGTATAGCTCAGCTGGGAGAGCGCTTGAATGGCATTCAAGAGGTCAGGGGTCCGAATCCCCTTATCTCCACCATGAATATTTAAAGCCGGTCATTAGACCGGCTCTTTTCGTATGTTTGAATAGATGTTATGTCCTAATATTCCTCCGGCAGAGCGTCTCTAAATCCGTTGGCCTCTTCGGTGAAGAGGGCCAGCTTCACCTTCGCGTCTTCTATCTGCTATTACCCAAAATCACAAAAAATTTGATTTTGGGTAATAGAACTGATATCATATACGTGGAGGTGGAAAGCATGAGATTGATTGAACGCAGGGAATACCTCGATAAAATAATTCGCGTAATTGGGACGCCGGACATAAAAGTAATCACAGGCGTACGGCGCTGTGGAAAATCAAAACTGCTGGAGGCCTTTAAGGAGCATATAACAAGAGAATACCCGAAGGCAAATATGATTCACATCAATTTTAACTTTCCCGAGTATGACGGACTGTTGGAATATCGTCCACTGTACGACTATATCAACGACAAATATGTCCCTAATACAGAGAATTTTGTTCTGATAGATGAGGTGCAAATGTGCGCCCAGTTTGAGAAAGCAATCAACGGCTTACACGCGTCGGAGAAGTTCGATATCTATATCACTGGCTCGAACGCCTTCATGCTCAGTTCAGACCTGGCCACGCTATTTACTGGGAGGACTTTTGAAATCAAAGTATATCCGTTTTCATTTCAGGAGTACATAAGATACTTCAAGCCATCTGACATGTACGGAGCTTTTGAGAGATATTCCTTAGAAGGCGGAATGGCTGGCGCTTATGTGTATCAGGACACGGAGTCTCGCTACAATTATATTGCGGACGTCTTTAATACGCTTATAGTCAGGGATATCCGCAGGAAGTACAAGATACGCAATACCGCGTTGATGGATCAGATCGTTGATTTTATGATGGACAATATATCGAACCTGTCTTCTTCGAGAAACATTGCCGACATTTTATCCAAAAGTCAGAACAAAATCAGCCATAAAACAGTGGGAATGTATATGCAGTACCTCTGTAACGCATTTGCTTTTTATAAAGTGCGCCGATATGACATCAAGGGAAAGAAGTACCTGTCATCAAACGATAAGTATTACCTGAGCGATCATGGGTTTCGCTATGCGAAGTTAGGGACAAAAAACCTTGACTATGGACGCATACTTGAGAATATCGTCGCTATCGAGTTGCTCAGATGCGGCTACGAAGTATACGTTGGCGTGCTGTATAAGAACGAAATCGACTTCGTCGCAATCAAGCGCGATGAAAAGGTCTATATACAGGTTTCGGATAATATCTCCGAGGAGAGTACCTTTGAAAGGGAAGTTGCCCCACTGTTAAAGATAAAAGACGCCTATCCTAAGATGCTGATTGCCAGAACCCGCCATGATAGTTATGTGTACGAGGGAATCAAGATAACAGATATAGCGAGCTGGCTGTCGTACAGCGTAACGCCAACGTCAAACGAAGCGCGCGCATAAAACTATTACCCGAAATCGCAAAAAATTTGATTTTGGGTAATAGAACGAGTTTGGTCTGTGTTTTGCGGGTAATCTGAACGAATTTTATGTCCTAATATTCCTCTGGCAGAGCGTTCTTAAATCCGTTGGCCTCTTCGGTGAAGAGGGCCAGCTTCACTTTCGCGTCCTCTATCTGCCGCCTGACCTGCGTCGGCGACGTGCCGCCGAAAGTGTTCCTGCGTTCCATGGATTTCCTCGGTGAGAGCAGGGGAAGCAGGTCTTCCTTTACTTCTGGGATGTATTTATGCCACTCGTCCATCGTAAGCGACGTGAGTGGCCTCTTGTTCTCGACGCAGTAGCGCACTATGTGACCGACCTTCTCGTGCGCGTTCCTGAACGGCACTCCCTGAAGCACTAGATATTCCGCCACGTCAGTAGCGAGTATCAGCCCGTCGGCAAAGCCTCTGTTGGCGGCCTCTTCGTCTATCGCGACTTCCTTCAGCAGGTTCGGCAGCACGGAGAAAATGCCGCCCAGGCAGTCTATAGCGCGGAAGAGTGAACGCTTGTCGTCCTGAAGGTCGCGGTTGTATGTGAGCGGGATGCCTTTCATCATCATGAGCAGGTCCATCAGAGCGCCGTTGAGCTGCCCGGCCTTGCCGCGCAGGAGCTCGAGGACGTCTGGATTTTTCTTCTGGGGCATGATGCTGGAGCCGGTGCAGAATGCGTCGGGGAGCTTGACCCAGCCGAATTCGGTCGTGAAATAGATTATGAGGTCTTCGGAGAGGCGGCTGACGTGCCCGCCGAACACCGCCGCGAAGTATAGGATGTCAAGGAAGTGGTCGCGCTGGGCGACGGTGTCCATGCTGTTGGCGGTCATCGACGCGAACCCGAGGTCGCCGCACGTGAACTCGCGGTCGAGCGGGAGCGTGGAGCCGGCGAGCGCGCCGCAGCCGAGCGGACATTCGTCAACTGCTTCGTATGCCTCGAAGAAACGTCTCGCGTCGCGCAGAAATGCCTGAGCATGCGCCATCCAGAACTGTCCCATCGAGATCGGCTGCGCCTGCTGTAGGTGCGTGTATCCGGGGACTACGATGTCCGCGTGCTCCTCGGCCTTCTTCAAAAGCACGGAGATAAGGCTGTCCAGCCCCGTCCATATATCCATGAGCTCGCGGCGCAGATAGAGTCTCACCGTTGTATTGACCTGGTCGTTGCGGCTGCGTCCCATGTGGAGCCTCGCTCCCGTCGCGCCGCATTTCTCGATGAGGCGCGATTCTATGTTCATGTGGACGTCCTCGAGAGACACCTTCGGCGTGAATTTTCCGCCGTGTATCTCCGCGGCTATCTCTTTAAGATTTTTTTCTATTGTCTCGGCGTCGTCCTTGGACAAGAGCCCCGTATGTCCCAACATGCGGACGTGGGCGATGCTGCCCCTGATGTCCGCGAGGGCCATCCTCCAATCCAGATCAAGCGACTGCGTGAAGTTGACTACGGCCTCGTCCGTGTCCTGAGAAAAACGGCCTTTCCACATTTGAATTACCTGCCTTTATATTTTCTTGTTCATAGAATTATAACGTATAATCCTTAAACTCAGTCTTAGTCTACCTTTTTAACATCAGGCGTGTGACAAAACACACTTTCCTTTCCGACATTATGAATTATAAAACACTAACTATTTGTATGTCTATTGCTTTGCTGTGTTACAAGATACTATAGCATAATCAGTTGATTTTGTTAAGGACATCTACAGCTTCCAGTAATTCATCATCTGTGAGGTGGCTGTATCTCATTGTGGTGCTTATGCTGCTGTGCCCAAGCCACCTTTGGATGATTGGGACAGGGATATTGTTTTGTATCAGCCGTGATGCGCAGGTGTGTCTGCATGTGTGTATCGTACATGCTGTGTCTGCTTTCAGTCCGCTTGCTGCTTTGGCTTTGTTAAAATAATAGAGAAGTCTGCTATAGCGGATGTCTTTGTATAAATCTGGTAGTGCTTGCTTTAAGAGCTGTTCAGCCCTGTCTGTGAGTGGTACTGTACGTGTTGAATTTGTTTTGGTGTGCCATAGAGTTATCTGTTTTTTGGTCAGGTTGATGTTGTCAGGCTGTAGTGTCAGCAGTTCGTTGACACGGAGACCTGTATCCAGCAGTATGGCTATGATATTCTGATATGGCTGTGAGAGATTGGATAATAGCTGATGCTCTTCTTCCACAGTGAAAAATCTGATTTTTTTGTTGGGATTTTTGAGCCAATGGATTGTTGGCTTTTTATCTATCCAGCCATAGTCAAGTCCTGTAGTATATAGCCTTGATATGTGTATCAGTGCTTGGTTGATATATGATGGTTTCTTTCCTTCTATTTTTAGCTGTCTGATAAAATCATCTAGCGTTTGGGTATTGATATCAGACAGTATCATAGTAGGATTGATGTGTGATAGTATGATTTTGTGCATTGTGAGCGCTGCTCTATAGGTATTATAGGCTAGAGTGGCTTCAATGTTGGCTTCCACTTGTTCTACGGCCTGTTGTAATGTGATGTTAGTTTGTGCTGATGTATCAGCTACTTTTGCCGTAGCCATTTGAGTGATAGCCTGAGTTAGGTCAATACTGCTTCCATACAGTCTCTGACCATTAACTTGTTTGCTCCAATAGTATCTAGAGCCTCTCAAGCGGATGCCTTTAGGAAGTTTGGATTTGTGTGCTGCCATGATTTAACCTTCTTTCTGTAGCTGGTCTATAAAATCATATCCTTGGTTCGTAAGATAGAGCGGATGCCTTCTAGCGTCCTGTCTGTCTTGGGTAGATGCTAGATATCCTCTAGCTATCAGTTTGTTGACTGTGAGTGATAGTCTAGCAGGTGAAAAATTAAGGTTGAGCAGGTCTGATTGGTAGACTATGCCTGCTGTATTGGATATTGAGAGAAGTATAATCGCCTCCGTGATGCTTAGATTATGCTGACGTATTGTAAGCATAATATGGAGAAGTGTCAACTTGGTCATTATGGGTAGATATCCTTTCATGGGATATGTTGAGAGATAGTGGAGATTAGTCTAGATAATCTAGATTAGACCATAGTAAAGAATATCATGATGTTATATAAAAAAAGAAAATAGCTTAGTTCTCAAATAGGTTATAGTCTAGTTATAGTCAGTTTTAGATTGGATTATAAATAGTTGAGATTTCTATTATAGATATCTTAAACTAATTTATAAATCTATTCTCTATTCTTCTAATACTGCATGGATTTAATTTATAAGACTATAACTGATTTTAGACTATCCTATAAAAAGACCTTTTTCTTATTCTCATGATGTTCTTTTTAGAAACATATAGATAATCTATAGACAGAGCTTCGCTCTGTAGTCTATAGAGAGGTCTATATTAAGAGCTTATCTTAATAAATAGACAATCTTATAATCCTTATACTAGAATATATTAAGGCTGTCTATTATTAGATTAGGTGGCAAGGTCTAACAGGGATATCTGTGTGCAGGTTTCAGACCGTGAAGCTCAAGAAATTGGGATGTTCGTTTGTTGATTTTGGATGACAGCTAACATGATGTCTGCGTCTTGAATAATCTTGAGTGCTTGCTTAAAGCGTATTTCATAGGTAAGTTCTTTTTTGTTTGTCATTTTATTTTACCTCTAACGCTTTCTCCAAATTTGGTTGTTCTGTGATGTCAAGGTTGAGTGGTGCAAGCAAGGCATATCCGTTTGCTGCTTGTATCAACATGATAGATGTTTTAATTTTTGGGACTTCTATCAAACAAGTATCGGCTTGTAAAATAGTTAAGATTTGAGATAGCAATAAAATGTTATAGATACTTGTTCCTACGTAATACTCAAGTTGATTGTAGTGATAGGTGTATAAGCCTCTGATTTTTTTGAGTTCTTTGGCTATGGTATGGAGCTTTTTGATGTTGATGCTACTGAGTGATACATGATACATTTGACTGGGTAGCATGTCGAGATGCTGTTGAAATAGAGCTGCTGTTTTTGTTATTTTTTCTTCTTTTTTTTGTACCGGCTGGAGTGACAGGTCAAGATGTTTATGGAGTGCAATAACAGAGCGATACTCTGTTATTATTTGTGCATCATCTAAATATGGGATATCTTGTTGCCACCCTATACCACAACTATTTTCTAAATATTTTTCGGCTTCTTTAGTCGCTTGTCGGATAGTTGTCATTTTACTCAGTCCTCTCTCTAGTAATAATAGGTTAGTGTGTAGTTGAGTGGGTGCAACCTATAGCTGATGTATATTTTGGCTTTTGGATGCCATGATTGTGGAGTGTGCTTTTTATACATAATGCAGTATTGGCTACCCATCGATGCATATCTGTTTCGGGCGCCTTCAATAAAGAGAAAATCATATTTGTCAATGTCTAGATTTTTGTCTTTTATCAAAAGGTCTAGTGTTGTCCGTCCGTGACTACCTTTTTTGATAGAGCCTTGACCGCTGAAATAATATCCTTCCTTCCAGCCATATCTTTTACTCTCTCTAATAAATGATGCTAATAGTGTCTCTTTCATTCTAAATCCTTCTTTCTAATTGTAGTTTGTGATGTGAGATAGAGATTGCAAAATTGTTGCTGTTCTTGCCCCTGTAGATGTCTGTATAGATTTTCGCGCTGGTGAATTGTTTGAAGATTGATATTAATATAAGACTTGAAATCAATATGGGATTTATTCATTGTTGGGTGTGTGTCCTTTCTGAAAAAATATTAAAGCGGTCAAGATTTTGTCCTGACCGCTGTCTGTAGTGTTAGATATAGATATCGACTTTTGCAGGGTATTTTCCATAATGGCTTGCTTGATATTTCTTGACTTTGAAGATAACAGGGATATAGCTTTGAGTGCCATCGTTGAATATTGTTTTATTGCCGTTGTTGAGTGCTGTTCTTATTGCTAATTTTGAGTTGTCGCTGATGTTGCCGTCTGCTTTTTTGAATAGTTCGTGATTTACCTCATGGATTGTGAAGTCACAATATATTATAGGGCCTTCACTAATTCTGATACGTGTTTTTATAAGTTTATTCATTGTCATCTTCCTTTCAGTTTATTAAACTTTCTAATATTGAGTTGTAGGTGTGTAGACGTGCATATTTAATTACATCAATCATTAGAAATACCTTCTTTCTATCTCTTTTGATGTCAGGCTTTTACCTGTAATTTGTTTTATAAACTCTTTGACATGTCTAGAAGTTGTTGCGCTGTAGCGTCCGAATACCTTTATTTCCCCATCTGGTGTTTTTTCGGCAACAATTGTTGCATAAGACTGCAACTGGATTTTGCCGTTATCATGGAGAAGAAGATGTGCCTTGCCGTAGAATGATATGCGGCTGTCAAATTGTGGTGTTAACTCTGTAAAAATGATGTTGTTCATGATATAATGTCCTTTCTAGTTTTTAGTGTCATGTTTCGCCATGTCCCTGAGTTGTTGTAGCAATTCAGGGGCAAACTATAAGCGCGTGTTGCACTGAGCCTTGATGTTGGGTGCGCTACCCTTTTTCAATGTTCATTGCGGGACTTCGAGGGTGTCCCTAATCGCGGTGGTGCTTGTGTTGCACTTTGTTCAGGCCACTTGGGTGATGGGCCGTGGTGAATGTTTGAAGGTTTGAATGTGCTAAGAATAAACGAATGTTTGAATGTTGGCAATACGTAGAATTACTTATCTTGTTTATAATTATTTTAGTTTGAGGTGACAGCATGAAAAAAGATGAAAGAGTGACATATACACTAAGGCTAGACCCGAACATTGCTATTGATTATAAAATTGCACTAGCTAAAAGACGAGATAAAGCGCAATTTATGTTGAAAACAGCAGTCATCCGTTATATAGAAGAGACAAGACAATTAGAAGAAGAAGGACACCTCTAATATGAATGTCATTTTGATTGGATTAGCTGTTGCTGCGTGTTGGTGTGTTTATCGTGTTGGATTATATATCATGCGTGAAAATCAAGATATTACAGATAAGGTTATCAACTATATAAAATCACATAGGATTATTAGTGTCATTTGTTGTATTGTTGTGTTAGTGTGTTTGATGCCAACTATAAAAAAGATGCTACCATGTCATTATAAATATTACACTGATGCAGGATATCTCTATCGTCGGTGTGTTGTTCATGGTGGTGTTGATGTACAGGTTAGAGACACTAATTGGCAACAGTTATTGACATGTCAAGGTGATGTCGTTGGTACACCCCCGCGCCTATCAAGCGATATCAATATCACATTTGAAAGAGAAAAAAAGAGCATCCTTGATATTTTAGGTGAATAACACCACATCTAGTGTTCCTTATCCTTCCTTAGCACTACTCATAGTGTACTAACAAAAGCAAACAGATTATAAAAAATTGAAACACACTACCTGTAGTGTGCCACCCACTAAGAAACACTATATATAGTGTCATTATACACTAAATACAGCGTATGATGACTAGATATGGTGTATTGATGGTGTGTTGATGTCCTGTATATAGTGCCTGAATGTGTCTAAAAGCATTAAAGTATTATCATATATAATATCAGATACATTAGTATCACTGGATATATAGATGTTGTGTCGTATTTGTTGTCACACACCAGCCATGCGACGCACCACGCATATATAAGGTAGCACCACACACCAGCCACCACACACCATCCCAAAGGAGGCGCGCGGGGGTACGCGCAGCCGCGCACTAGCGGTAAGGACTTCAAATTTTTTTGGCAAAACTAAGGAGCTGTTCTGAATGAAGACACTGGCAATAATCTGCATCATCCTATTACTTCTCCCAACATATTTAATATGCTCCATTCTTCGCAGACACCTCTACAGAAGAGCGTACAACTGTGATGCCCAATCACTCTCAAAAGAGTTCAAACTACTCCTAACTGACTACAAACAATCCCTAACCCATCTAAAACTTTCGATACATAACAACAGGGTAGTCTTTATGGTAAAACATAGATTTATCCCAACACTGACGGCTTATTTCAGAAAGAAGATATCAGATTGGAATAACTTATCGTCAAAATAAAGTTAAGCCCCTCTATGGTCATTCTGAGAGGGGCTTCGTATGGAGCAAGAAGGTCACATCTGTCTCCAGCTTCTCTGTATCTTCCTACGTTTTCGCAGTGGCAAATTAGAAATAACAGTGGCTGGAATAAGACCCTGTATGACATTCTTAGTAAGACAGCTTCGTTTGCCATTACTATAGAAAACGTCCAGCTCTTCTTTGAATGTCTTATCTTTACGTTTATCTTCCATCTTGTCTTGGTCTTGTTTCATTTGCTCTACAAACCATCCTACACCTGCTGCAAGAGCATCTATACGGTCATCATGTCTGAGACTGCCTTTGAGTCTGCTGATGCGTGTCATTTGATAGAAGAGACGATAGGATAGAGCGTCTTCTGGAGGGAGACCCTGAGTTGTGTCTAAGTCATCCTTAACTGTCTGAGGGTCTATGATAAGTCTATGCTGCTCTATAACAGGTTCCAGCGTGTCTATAATCCTTTTCTCTTTCTGTGTAGTGCTTCTAAACTCTTCACAGGTGCAAGGATAGTGCTTCGCAAGATATGGCTGGAGCAAAGCCTGAAACATGCCATCACCAAAGTTTGACTCTATGAGTATGAGATTGACTCTTTCCTGCTTCGCTATATCAACTATATTACTGAGGGTAGCATCTGAATATCCTTCTCTATAACCGAGGTTGCGTCTGAGGTAGATGTTGCCGTTAAGAGATTTGAGGACACAGACCGCAGTCTCATCTTTGCCTCTTCCTGACGGGTCTATGA
>JAUNSQ010000026.1:0-6448 GCA_030539135.1 Synergistaceae bacterium
ATAGCCATCTGGTCTCCGTCAAAGTCCGCATTGAACGCCGTGCAGACGAGCGGATGCAGACGGATAGCCTTGCCTTCGATAAGAACGGGCTCAAAGGCCTGAATTCCAAGTCTGTGAAGCGTAGGAGCGCGGTTCAGCATGACAGGATGGTCCTTGATGATCTCTTCAAGGATACCCCATACTTCGTCGCGGCCCCTCTCAATAAATCTTCTGGCGCTCTTCACATTAGGCGCGAGGCCGCTCTCAACAAGCTCGTGCATGACAAACGGCTTAAACAGCTCAAGCGCCATCTGCTTTGGAAGTCCGCACTGGTATATCTTTAAGTGCGGCCCGATGACAATGACGGAACGTCCTGAGTAGTCGACACGTTTTCCAAGCAAGTTTTGACGGAAGCGTCCCTTCTTACCGCGAAGCAGGTCTGTAAGGCTCTTAAGCGGCCTGTTGCCGGCGCCAAGAACTGCTTTTCCCCTGCGTCCGTTGTCGATGAGCGCATCGACGGACTCCTGAAGCATCCTCTTCTCATTGCGGACGATTATCTCAGGCGCTCTGAGTTCCTGGAGCTTGCGGAGCCGGTTGTTGCGGTTGATGACTCTGCGGTACAGGTCGTTGAGGTCAGACGTAGCGAAGCGGCCTCCGTCGAGCTGGACCATGGGGCGAAGGTCCGGCGGAATGACCGGAAGGACCGACATTACCATCCACTTCGGCTGGCTGTCGCTCTTGCGGAAATCTTCCGCGACTTGGAGACGTTTTACGAGTTTACGCTTCTTCTGTCCAGAACACTCGGCGATCTCTTCTCTTAAAGATGTTACGAGAAGATCGATATCTATCTTCTCGAGCAGGGTATAAACTCCCTCAGCTCCTATGCCGGCGCTGAATTCTTTATCATACGCCCTGCATATCGCTTCTTCGCGTTCAAGAACGATATCCCCGCGGACAAACGGAGAATCCCCGCCTTCAATAACTATGTAGCACGGGTCTTCTATCGTTATAGTCTCTTCCACGGTCTGGAAGCGTTTGGGGTATTTCTGATTGTAAAGTTTGTATTCGGACTCTGATATGACGTCGTTCTTCGCGAACGGAAGATGAACAGCCACCGTTACGATAAAAGCTTCCTGACTATTTATCGTGGCTCGCTCTGATTTCAGCCCTTCGTCGGAGGCAAGCGCAGTTGCTTTTGCCTCGCTGACTATTGAAGCTGAAGCAGTGTCTTCCTCGCCCTCTTTAAATACTCTGAAAGCTGGCTCGACCTTAAAAAGGTCGTCTCCGTACTCAGATTTAAGACGGTTGACCTGATTGGCTCCGATAACATCGCCCTCGTCTACCGTGACATCCTCAACTTTTGTAATACGGAACGCTTCCTCAGCCTTGAATTTAGGGTCGTAGAAACGGTGGATGCGCTCCTCGGATGCGGAGAGCAGCTTGCCCCTGCGGGTAAGGTCGATACGACGCCCCTCTGTCACGATTTTATAGACCTTTTCCCTGCGGCGCGTCGGAGCAAAGTAAACGACCTTCTCAAGGTCCTTTGTCGATGTGCCAAGCAGAAGGCTTAGGCGGCTCGGGATACCGCGCAGATACCAAATATGGACGACAGGTGCCGCAAGTTCGATGTGTCCCATTCTCTCTCTGCGAACACGGTTGTCCGTGACTTCGACGCCGCAGCGGTCGCATACCACGCCGCGGAACTTAGGCCCGCTGCGCTTATATTTTCCGCACGCGCACTCATAGCTTCTCGTCGGGCCAAATATCCTTTCGCAGAAAAGGCCGTCTTTTTCAGGACGAAGGGTTCTGTAATTTATTGTCTCAGGTTTTTTGACTTCTCCACTAGAAAGCTCTCTGACTCTTTCCGGCGAAGATAATCTCATCCTGACACCGGAGATCTCGTGGTTTTCAACTTTCGCCATTAGTCTTCATCCTCCTGTCCGTCCGACTTTGTCGCTGTATCGTTAAAGAGGCCGTCGCTGTCATCTTTAAGCAATGAAGCTTCAGAAGCCTCGTCTGTCTCGTGTAGTTCAAGCCCACTGTACTCGACCGCGCTCTCGTGGAAGAGATCGTTATCGGTTACAGCGTTTGTCGGCGCGCTAGGTTTCGACGAGAACATCGCGTCAAGGTCGTCAACTGTAGAATCAGGCTTGAAGGAGACATGACGCTGCCCCTTGAAATCATCCTCGTCGTCGTTCAGCACAAGTTCGCCAAACGTGCCGTCAGAATACTTGATCTCAACGTCGAGACCAAGCCCCTGGAGTTCTTTTATGAGAACTCTGAAGCTTTCCGGGACTCCCGGCTTGGCCAGGTTCTCACCCTTGACGATGCGTTCGTATGTCTTCAAACGTCCTCTGATATCGTCGGACTTGACTGTCAGCATCTCCTGAAGTGTATGCGCGGCTCCGTAACCTTCGAGCGCCCAGACTTCCATTTCACCGAAGCGCTGTCCGCCAAACTGCGTCTTGCCGCCGAGAGGCTGCTGTGTGATAAGGCTGTACGGCCCTGTTGAACGCGCGTGGATCTTATCGTCGACGAGATGGATCAGTTTGAGCATATACATGACTCCAACCTGTACCTTGTTCGCCATCGGCTCGCCGGTACGCCCGTCATAGAGGGTGATCTTGCAGTCGTCCCTCATTTCGGGGTACTCAGTCTCCTGAATTTTTTTGATGCTCGGAGCAAGGTCTTCCAGCGTTGCCGAGTCGAAGACCGGCGTTACGACTTTCCAGCCGCTATGCATCGCGACGAAGCCGAGCATCGTCTCGAGGACCTGTCCAAGGTTCATTCGGCTAGGAACGCCCAACGGGTTCAAGACTACGTCGACCGGCGTTCCGTCTGAGAGGTAAGGCATGTCCTCTTCGGCCATGATGCGCGATACGACGCCCTTGTTTCCATGGCGGCCCGCCATCTTGTCGCCTTCCGTTATCTTACGGAACTGCGCTACATAGACCTTTACGACCTCGTTGACTCCTGGGCTTAGGTCTTCGCTGTTGGTCTCGCGGCTTAGACGTTTGATCTCGACGACCTTGCCGCCTTCGCCGTGCGGGACCCTAAGGCATGTGTCGCGTACTTCTCTGGCCTTCTCCCCAAATATAGCGCGCAGCAGTTTCTCTTCCGGCGACTGGTCAGACTCTCCCTTAGGAGTGACCTTGCCGACAAGGATATCTCCGGCCTTGACCTCGGCGCCTACGCGGACGATGCCCGTTTCGTCGAGGTTCTTCAGAGCGTCCTCGCCGACATTCGGGATGTCGCGCGAGATATCTTCAGGCCCAAGTTTTGTATCTCTGGCTTCGACTTCATATTCCTCTATATGTATAGAAGTATAGAAGTCTTCTTTGACCAATTTCTGACTCAGCAGGATAGCGTCTTCGAAGTTGTAGCCCTCCCATGACACAAAGGCTACGACAACGTTGCGCCCAAGGGCAAGCTCGCCCTCGTCGCAGGCCTGGCCGTCGGCGATTATCTCGCTGGCCTCGACCTTCTGACCATGACGGACTATCGGCCTCTGGTGGATGACCGTACCCTGGTTTGAACGCCTGAACTTCGGCATGTGATACTTATCGACATCGCCCTGTTCGGTCGTTATCTCTATGTTGTCCGCGTCGATGTAAGTGACTGTTCCAGCTCTGCTGGATACCACGCATGAACCGGAGTCCTTGGCAATGCGATGCTCGATGCCCGTTCCGACTATCGGGGAATCCGGGAACACGAGAGGAACCGCCTGGCGCTGCATGTTGGAACCCATCAGCGCGCGGTTCGCGTCGTCGTGTTCGAGGAACGGGACAAGCGCCGTAGAGATAGAGACTATCTGTTTCGGCGATATATCCATAAAGTCAAGCTCTTTCGGCTCGATCTCTATAGTGTTATCGTGATGTCTGACGTAAATGCCGCCAGTGTTGGTCGGGATAATATTTCCCTTATCGTCCATCGGCATATCCGCGCGTCCGACCTTGTATTCGTCTTCGTCGTCGGCTGAGAGATAGATTATCCTGTCAGTTACCCTGCCGCCTACGCCGTTCTTTTCGACGCGGGCTCTGAAATCGTCCTCGCGCTCCTGAAGGTCAGCGATCTTCTCATTCCTCGTGATCTCTGCGCCGTTCTTATCGACAGGAACTACCCTGCGGCGTGGGCAAACGAGAAATCCGTATTCGTTTATACGCGCAAAAGTGGCGAGCGAAGTGACAAGTCCGATGTTCGGGCCCTCCGGCGTTTCTATTGGGCATATGCGTCCGTAATGCGTATGGTGGACGTCGCGGGCTTCAAATCCCGCGCGTTCACGGCTCAGACCGCCGGGGCCGAGGGCGGACAGACGACGGCGGTGCGTAAGCTCCGCAAGCGGGTTCGTCTGGTCCATAAACTGCGAGAGCTGCCCCGAACCAAAAAACTCCCTGAGCGACGCGGAGATAGGACGGACGTTGATAAGATCCTTCGCCATAGCGGTCGCTAGGTCAGGAGTCGTCGTCATGCGCTCTCTAGCTATGCGTTCCATACGGAGCAGACCGATGCGCACCTGGTTCTGAAGAAGTTCGCCTACCGCGCGGACCCTGCGGTTGCCGAGATGGTCGATATCATCCATGTGCTCGTCGCCGTCGCGGAGTCTAAGAAGTCCGTTGATGATGGCCATGATATCGGTTACGGTAAGCAGCCTCTCAGAGCTGGGCATGTCCAGCTTGAGGCGTCTATTGATCTTATAGCGGCCTACCCTGCCAAGGTTATAGCGGCGCGGGTCAAAGAAAATGCTGTTGATATATTCCCTCGCGTTTTCCATACGCGCCGGTTCGTTAGGACGAAGCTTACGGAAAAGCTCAAGGACAGCCGCGTCCTCAGATTCCGTATTATCTCTCTCGATAGTGGCCGAGACTGCGGGGTCGACATCCCAGACCCAGACCTTCGTGCGCCCAGCGTTCCAGAGCACCTCAAGGTGCTCCTTCGTGAGGCGTGTATTCTTCGCGATCTGGATAGCGCCGCCCGCATCGTTTGAGACGATAGCTTCAGCCAAAAGCATTCCTCTGACATCATCGTCGAGCAGGTCTCTCTCTACCTCTTTAGCGTCAAATAGCTTAAGCAGCTCTTCCGTCGTTTGGATACCAAACGCTCTGAGCATCATAGTGACCGGTATTTTCTTGCGGTTGTCGATCTTGACCGACATAACTTCGCCCGGCGCGAGGTCAAATTCGATCCATGCGCCGCGATCCGGTATAAGTTTGGCAATAAATGTTTCCTGTCCAGGGATGCCGAGCTCCGCCGAATAATAAATTCCGGCTGATCTGGCAAGTTGGTTAACGACAACGCGTTCCGTACCGTTGATTATAAATGTGCCCCGCTCTGTCATTGCGGGGAAATCTCCGAGATAAATTTCTTCTTCCTTGATCTCGCCGGTCTTCTTATTCACAAGACGAATCGTCGCACGGAGCGGTCTCGACCATGTAAGGTCCCTGCTGCGTGCCTCATCCAGACTTATTGGAACAGGATCGACATAATACTTGACGAACTCAAGGGCGAACGAACCATCGTAGCTTTCGATCGGGAAAACTTCATCAAACAACTCTTGGAGTCCCTGTGAAGAGCGTTCTTCTTCGTTGGCTTGAAAAAACCATTCATAAGAATTACGCTGAACTTCCACGAGATCCGGAAGCGGAATCAGATTCTTTTCCTTCCCAAATACTACGCGCCGCTCAAATGCTCTGCCTGACGGGTTTCTGGTCTGCATGGGAGCATCCTCCCTGATAAAAGATTTTGGTGAAGACACAATTGTACAAGTGGGCATTATAGCAAAAAAGCGACAACTGTCAATAGACAGGTGTCGCCTGTTTTACTGTTTTTAGGAAAATATTGGTTTATCTAACACGCGGGTATTATCAAATAATTCTTTTATTATGTCAAGTCTTTTGTGCACCACGCTAAAGAGTCTGTCAGTTTCAAACCGACGGGAATTTAATCACTTGGGACAAAAAATAATGGAGGGCGGCAAAAACCGTCCTCCACCAGATGTTTTGTTTTTGATAGCTATGACGCTCTGAGGTTATTGTCGATTATCGTAACGACGACTCCCTTGATCGTATTGTCGGTCGTGCGGTAAGGAGCGACGCGCAGATTGTAGCTCTTGTTGTTTGCGGCCTTGATCTCTCTGTCGATTGGGATCAGGTTCTTAAGCACCGTCTTAGCGTCGTCGATTATCGAGTCGTCTGTGAAGCTGTGGCAGATTATCTGAAGCGGACGGCCGATATCGTGATCCATTATGTTGAACTCGCGGCCAATGTACTCGGTGAATTTCCTTATATTGAGTTTGCTGTCGAGGAAGAGGATACCTATCATCGTGGAAGACAGGAAGTTCGACAGGTCGTTCGTCATATCGGTGAGTTCGTCGAGCTTCTGCTGGTATTCCGCGTTGACGGTGTACAGCTCTTCATTGACTGACTGCAGCTCTTCATTTGAGCTCTGGAGTTCTTCGTTCGCCGTGAGGAGT